>JAYVQZ010000042.1:0-3039 GCA_043776735.1 Deltaproteobacteria bacterium
GCGCCTGTTCGTTCTTCCTGTGGGCGATGTGGGCTGGAGTGACGTTGGCTCCTGGAGTGCGCTGGCCGAGGTGCTTGCCCAAGGGGAGCCAACCTCCAATTTGACCCTTTCGGGGAAGCTCGAGGCCATTGAAAGTCAGGGTTGCTTAGTCTCCTCCCGAAAAACGGTAGCGCTATTGGGTGTCAGTAGCCTCATTGTAGTGGATACTGAGGATTACCTTCTTGTGGCTAATCGTGATCACGATCAACGGGTGAAAGAGCTTGCCAAGAAGCTGGACCCTTAGAGGAATTGACCCGTAATGACTCTGTGCGTATAAGCGGGGTCTATGGGCTATTGGATCACATGTTTTCTCGTTTTTTCGGCGGCATATCTCCTCAACATTTTTTACATCAGTGTGATTTACCACCGCGGCCTTACTCACAAGGCGATTCGACTGCATCCGGCCTTAGAGAAATTCGGAGTGATGACGGGCAGTTGGGTTACTGGCCTCGATCCAAAGGGATGGAGCTGCATGCATCGCATGCACCACCTCTATTCTGACACGCCGCAAGACCCCCACAGCCCCATTTTTCAAGGGGTGCTCCCTCTGTTTTTGGGACAACTTAATTCCTACAACCGCACTTTGGTAGGGCTGCTAAAGAAGGACGCCACCTACACGTCAGTGGTCAGCGACTTTGATTTCGAAGTGAATTGGCTCAACCGGCATAAGCTCTGGCTTCTTCCCTATCTCTTCCACGTTGTGGTTGGTGTGTTGGTGGGCATGGCCTTCGGTGGATTTTGGATTGGCTATGCCTATTGGCTCGGGATGATGAGTCATCCGATCCAAGGTTGGATGGTAAATGCGTTAGCCCATAAATACGGCTACCGCAATTTCCCCACCAACGATAATTCAAAAAACAACTCGCTTGTGGCCTTTCTTGTCTTTGGTGAGGGGTATCAAAATAATCACCACCAGTTCCCATCGAGCCCCAATTTTGCGGTAAAAAGTTTTGAGTTTGATATGGGGTATATTCTATGCCGCGTCGGCCACTGGTGCGGAATTTTGGAACTCCCGCAAACCTCGCCCCTCCCAGCCTAACGCTCTGGCAATTTGGTCTCGCGTTTTTCGTGCTAAACTAATACCCATGAAAACCGTCTTGGTCGTTGATGATGACAATGAAGTTTTAGAAATGGTTCGTGTAGTTCTCGAGGAGAAGGGCATTAACGTTGCTACCGCAAAGGATGGCAAAGCCTGCATGCGAGACATTATTGTTAAAAAGCCAGATCTAATTATCATGGATCTAAAGATGCCCAATATGGATGGACTTAACGCCTTAGATCTCATTCGGGTGACTCAGATTAATCGTCAGGTTCCCATTCTTATGTGGTCAGGAGATTCTGACCCTGAGGTAATCGCGCGCGCTCAGCGTTTAGGAGCCGACGACTTTATTTCAAAAAGTACTCCGATGCCGGAGTTTACGAAGATTGTTGAACTCCATCTTTTTTCCGTAGAGCCACCAGAAATTGTGGAACTGATAAAGAAAATCTCAGGTGCCAAAACGGAAGGCACGCTTCCTGGAGATTTTAATACGGCCGACTACCCGGGGTGGGATTCTTATCCTGTGGGAATGCGCGAGTACGAACTCTGCCTTCAATTGAAAGAAGGGCTGACGCAGGAAACAGCCCGGGTGCTGTCTGCCCAAGAGATAAAAGTGCAAACAAAGGTCTACCAGAAAATGGCGAAGCGATGGCGTCTAGTCTATCCCTAAAGCTGGTAAGTTCTCGTTAGCTAAAAAGACAGTTACATCGGACGAAAGCGGAACGTGAGTTCAAATTCAACGTTCCGGTCGCTTCGGGATATTTTTACCGGAGTCGGATCCGTCAGTAAACGTAAGGTGAGGGCGGACTTCAAAAATTCTTGAACGGTTTCTGGACTGTTAGAAAGCCCCTTCAAGGTAAGTGTATCCCCGCGGTAAGACAGAGACCTCAGCTGAATCTGGGCCGGAAGCACTGAGAAAACCTCTTTAAGAGCGCTGCTCATCGCCCAGCTGTGCCCTTCGATAATCTTAACTAACCCCATTTTTTTGTCGGCCAACGCCTCTTTGATGTGCGATTTATCAATAAACTCTTTGAGTGTTGTGAGACTGGCGATCTCTCGCTTTTTTTCCTGGAGCTTTTTTTCCACAACATTGCGTTGCCAAAGCGGGTAGGAAAGAATTCCTCCGAACCCCACTAAGCCGGCCATGGTTGCCAGCACTTTTGGGTTAACGAAAGAGAATCGATCTAATGCCGAGCCCAGATTAATCTTGGAACCGGGACGTAACCCCTTTAAGCGGCCAAAAAGACCACGAATATTACGAATGGAATCCTTGAAGTTCCGCATCGCCTCTTCGGAGCCTGCGGGCATCAAATTGATCTTTACATCGTTTTTCTCAGCAAGTGTCGCTCCTAAAGCGGCGACGGTCTCCACAGGAACCAGCTGTTCGACCGGCAACGCGCGTAGACCAAGATCTGCCGACAAACTCTCTGTGATTCGAAACAGCGTAGCCCCTACCGACACCAAGCAAAAATGGGTGGGTAGCGGAATGCCATTTTCGTTACAACCGGAAAATAATTGGGTTTTGAGCTGTTGGCCGAGCGGCACGTAAACGTCATGAATGGCCTGATTGGCCAAAACTCGTCGTTCTCGAACCTCAACGGTATTTGCTCCTAACACGGGGGCTTCGCCGGTTTCCACTGGAGGCGGTACGCGAGTCTGTAGAAGCCGATCTAAAAAGGAGTTGATGCCGATGGGGAGTCTCGGTGCGACTAACTTTCCATCCGCTCCCAGAATCATTAAGTAGCAGTGATCCCAATCAAGTAAAACCATCAGGCGGGTAGTGTTCTCAAGCTTGCCCTTTTGCCACATAAAATTGGCAGCCCTGGCTAGACATAGAAGATCGAAGTCCCAGCTAACGACTCGAATCTTAGCCCTTTTTAAAGGACGTGCGATCTTTTCGATCATCCCTTTTTGGAGTGCGCCAACAAAGTATTCAAGCTGCCCGTCGCTGGGCCCCTTTT
>JAYVQZ010000043.1:0-11913 GCA_043776735.1 Deltaproteobacteria bacterium
CAGGCACTTCGGATGTGGCTAACAGTCAGGCGTATAGTTTTTCTAACGCGGGTGGCCCTCCCGTTCAGGGCAACACGGCAACGATTACCGGAGCAGCAACAAAAATATGGGGAGGAGGCAATGGCCCCCGAGCTGCAGCGCAAAATTGGAATACTAATCCAGCGGATTGGACACCTTCAGGGGCCCCCGCTTCCACCGACGACTGTCAAATTGGACCAGCCTTTTCGTTTCCGTCGGTGAACGGGAGTTACACCTGCACGAACCTTACTTTACCCGACAGCGGCACACTCTCCTGGGGAGGTAGCACCAATATTCTCACCCTGCTAGGGGCTTTGACTCTGGGAAATACCTACGTGTTTAATACTGCCACGGCAGGTTTTCTGTCTTTTGCCTCCTCGACGGCCACCCAAGCCATCAGCACTAAAACCACTTTCCCAGGAAATGTAATTATCAATAACAATTCCTCCTCGGGAATAGTGACGCTAAATAGCTCCTGGACAGTTGGCGGAAATCTGACGATTCCCAGTGGAGTTCTCGAGGTAACCAGTGGGAATAATCTAACGGTATCTGGAAATATCACTGTCGGTTCCACTTCAGCGGTTACCATGACGATTGCTGTTCCAGCGGTTATCACCTGGGCATCCCACGGACTTGCCGCCGGAACCCCCATTAAATTTTCAACCACCGGTGCACTACCAACTGGCTTAACTGCAGGAACAACTTACTATGTCGCCGGCTCGCCAGCACCGACGGCAACGACCTTTTCAGTAACCGCGTCCCAAGGCGGAACAGCCATCACTACCACTGGCACGCAGTCAGGAACGCAGACAGCCACGACAGTCGGCGGCACTTTAAAAATTGACCCAGGAGCGACGATAACTTTAGCTGATGGCAAAACCCTTTACGTGGGAACCTACGGTACCCTCCAGATGGTGGGCACCATCTCTCAAAATTCTGCTTTCACTTGCGGCGGAACGGTTACTGGTTGCACCGTTACTGTCGATGGAACTATCAAAGCTCAGTATTATTCTTTCAGTAAACTGGGGGTAGGTGGTGTACCGATAACTTCTGGTGTAACGATAAATTCTGGGGCCACGATCGATCCCACGTATTATCTGCAAAATGGGTCTTTCACCTATCCGATCGGAGCAAATCCGTATCTTCTCACCTTAAATCGGCAGGTACCTGGCAATGCTTTGGGTAACATGACCTTTGACACGGCTGGCTCCACTTATACGGGGACTGCTAGGTCCATTCAAACGAACACCACTGCAGGAACCGTAACGGTTTCCAATTATAGCGGTGACCTTACCAACTGTTGCACTACAGCTCCCACCTATCTCGTTGTATGGACTGCACCGACAACAACTCTAAAACTAACAACTGAGCAGCGTTCTTCCACTGCCGTAGTAACGATGACCATAGCCTCGCCAGGCGTATTAACAGAAAACGCGCATGGGCTTGTTGCTAATGCACCGCTAACGTTGAGCACCACCGGCGCTCTACCGACCGGTTTTGTGTCAGGCACGACTTACTATGTGGCGGTCTCCCCGGCGCCAACCGCTAACACGTATTCTTTGTCCGCCACGATAGGTGGTGCTGCAATAAATACGACAGGAACTCAATCGGGAGTTCATACAAGATCGGCGCTACTGACGATAACCGTAGCGGTTCCGGGAGTGGTGACGTGGAGCGCCCATAGGCTCGTTGCTGGTTCACCACTTACGTTAAGCACAACGGGCGCACTACCAACCGGTTTGGCAGCAGCAACTACCTACTTCGTTGCCGCATCACCTGCCCCAACAGCCAACACGTTTTCATTGGCCGCTGCCTCCGGTGGAGCTGCGATCACTACGACAGGGACGCAATCCGGGATCCATTCGGCAAACACTTCAAACGTAAACACCAATCAAGGGGATACCTCCGTTCGTGCCGGATGGTTTGGGTTTCAACAAACCCAGGCGGGAATTTATGCCGATACCAACATCACGTCATTCAAGGTCCAGCTTGATGGAACAGCAACGTCTTCCGATGTTTCAAGTGTACGACTCTATTCAGAAGGAACTTCAGCCACGGCAACTATTACCATCGCCACCCCAGGCGTGGTGACACGAACGGCGCATGGCATGGCCGCCAACGCGCCTCTCTCATTCTCCACCACAGGTACCCTGCCGACAGGCATTTCGATTGGAACCACGTATTACGTAGCGACAAGCCCGGCGCCTACAGCAAATACTTTTTCTGTTTCAACGACCATTGGCGGCGCCGCAATTAATACTACTGGATCGCAAAGCGGGGTTCATACGGTTTCCCATAATCCAAGCTGCACTGGAACCGGCGGAACGCAAATAGGTTCTGCTCGGATTTTCGTCGGTAGTCCGCCGACGGCCACTTTTAGCTCATTGACCGGAGTTACCGTGCCGGGAAATGTTACCTCACCCCCAAAACGCTGCTTGTATGTTGAGTACGACATTGCCTCGGCTGCTACGGCGGCGGCTACTGTAGTTGCTACCGTCAACAGCAGCGCCGATGTCGTCAACAGCGCAAGTTATGCTTTTAACGGTTCCAATGCGCCACCCCAGAGCGCCGGTACTATTACCATCATTGGCAACACCATCACGTGGGTAGGTACCACCTCCACCGCATGGGCGACGAATACTAATTGGAGCCCCGCTGTTGTTCCTGATAACACCAAAAACTGCGTGATCAACAGTGCCACCAACAATCCGATCATCAGCGTTGCCGGTGCTGTCTGCAAGTCAATCACAATAGGAAACGGAATTCTCACCATCAATTCAGGCCAGAACCTAGACCTTTTTGGATCATTAACCAACACAGGAACCATTACCCAGCCTAGCAACACGGCAACAATTACTATCAAAGACGGCGGCGTTGCGACCAATCAAACCTTGCAAAGTTCCTCGGCCCTAAATTACTTGGTCTTCAATAAGACAACAGCTGGTGGCTACGTTTACATCGGCAACACAAACCTCACGATCAATAATTTTTCGATAGCCGCCGGAAAAACGTTTACATTCAATGTACGTAACGGCGACACGCTAACCCTCCCCAATGGCGCGACTATTTCTTCCTCTGTTTTCCGAGTGGATGGCGGAGGCACTGTGGCGATCGGTTCCGGACAAACCTTTTTGATGAACGGAACCTCCACACTCTACGGCGCCGGTACTAACGATGGATTTCCTAGCGGAACCGGCCCCAACTCCGCCACCAAGGCAATATTCACCCATAGCTCAAGCGGAACCTGGTCGTTTCAATCGACCGCAGGCACGATTGATTTAACAGGTTGGATCTTTGATTGGTTAGACTGTAACGGAATGCAAGTGGGAGGCACCACCACGGTCACTAGCCTCACCGCTGGTCAACTATTGGATCTACCCAATGGCTGTAGCACTCAGTACACGCTACAGTTAAATACGACAGGAACGTTACCGGCCACCGTAGATTACTTTGGCTGGAGTTGGGGTCCCGGAAACACAAGGCCTTTGACAACAGATAACTACAAGCTCGGCTCTTCCACAGGCTGCGGTAGCCAAACGGTGAACTTCACCAATTGGTTTGGCGATTTCTCCTACGGGTTGGATCAACCATCGGCCCAAAGCAAAGTTTCAACGACCACTTGCACAATCACTATTGGAGCTTCGTCCTCACCGGTTAGCCTGTCCCAAGAGCTCAAAGCCGAACCTTACAACTCGGTGGTCCGCTTACTTTGGTCGACCGGTTTAGAGACTCTCCACCAAGGTTTTAATGTTTACCGCAGCACCAGCCCCCAATCCGGATTCGCGCAGATCAACAGCTCGCTGATTCGCAATAATTTCCAGAGTGGAACGGTGCACGGAAATTATGATTTTAGGGATTCTGGCGTTACCAACGATGTAACGTACTACTATCGTCTTGAGGACATTGCCGCTAACGGAAAGAGAACTATTCACGGCCCAGTTTCGGCAACGCCCAGAGCGTCTTTGGGAACGGTCCCCGCTCCGATTTACAACGCCATTTTGGGGGTCAATGCGTCCGGTGGCGGAGCACCCTCAGCTAGCGATGCTACGCCAGGGACCACGACTTTGGCCCCGGGAGTTACCCAAGTTACTAAAACCAACAGCTCAATTCGCCTGCGGATCGATGTGCCTACGTTAACTCGGTCGGCATCGAACCTGCTAGGCTACGAACAACTCTCGATTCCTGGTTACGCACAGACTACGCTGGCTGGATCACCCGAGCTTCCGGAGAGAGTCATTCTCGTCGAAGTTCCCGCCTCGCTAACGGCAACTTTTACCGAGGTCTCTCGCATTGCCACCCCTATCACAGGACTTGCCTTGGTCCCAGCGAGTACCTGGACGGTCAATGGCAGCGGGACTTTGGTCTCCTCGCGGGTTTTCGATGCCACAGTTTACAGCACGGACCAAAGTTTGCCGTCGGTTCCTGTTGAATTCAAAGAGGTGATCGAAAATCAGGGGCTGTTTTACCTTCCACTGATAGTTCATCCCGTGGCCTACAACCCGGTCCAACAGACGGGAAATGCGCTTTCACAAATCACCTTTGACGTTCACCTGTCGGGGACGCCGAATTGGAACGTGGGAGCTCCAGTCACTGAGAGCGGCGCTTGGGGATATGAGGGATCTTTAAATCTCCACATTAAGAAAGCAGGCGTCTACCGCTTGCGGTACTCAGATTTAGTGGCCGCCGGAGTGGAGGGTCCGTTTGCCGGTGCCAATGTCAATAGACTGCGCCTCTTTTCCAAATTAGGCGAGCTGCCTCTCCAAGTCATCAGTGGCGGAAGTTTATTTTCTGACGGAGATGAAATTCGTTTCTTTGCGCCGTACTTCACTACGTCCTTGTCCGATCGCAACACGCTCGCACTTTACGTCGATTCCGTGAATGGCCTTCGAATGGATAGCCTCTCCAATCCACCGAGCGGGATCTTAAGTTCGCAAGCCTCGTTTACTAAACACTTCGATGTGAAGGCGGCAAACCTCCCCATGTTCAATGAACCTTTGGCGGAGAATGCGGAACATATTTACTGGGCGCGCATTTACGCCCCACCCACCAGCGCCGGTGACGACATTCTAAATACGACGATTTCGCTTCCGGGCATTTCCGCCTCGGGATCGGTTCGATTTATGGTGTCTGTTGCAGGTGGCCACGGCCAAAATGTAATGAATGCGGTTCATCATCTAAAAATGTTTGTGAATGGATCCGTCACTGAGGTCGGCGACGTCACCTTCCAAAGCAATGCTCCCTATTCGATCGCTATAAATGTTCCCGCAACTAGGTTCGTGGATGGGAAAAATTCCATCCAACTACAGGTTATTGGAGATTTGGTGCCCGCAGGCGACAACGATGTTGTGAGCATAGAAAAAATTAGCGTGGATTATCCTCATACTTGGAACGCCGATGCTGGGATGGCCGACATTGGCAATGTTCAACCGGGTAAGGACTTAGTATTGGGTGGACTGACCAGCAACAACATCTCAGTTTATGACATTACCAACATCAGCCTCACCGCGCTCGTTGACGGCGGAACGGTGACTAATGCGGCAGGAAACTACAGCATTAGGTTCCCTTCGACAGCAGGAGATCCCAGTTTGGGCCGTAGGTTCTATGTGGTGAGCGATTCGGCGTTGCTATCTCCGTGGGCCATTGAGATGAACCCGGGAAGTAATCTCAAATCCACTACGCAGGGGGCCGATGTTCTCTATATCGGGCCAAGTCGACTATTGGACTCCGTGGCCCCGTTGGCAAAATGGCGGCGCGACAATGGATTCCGCACTTCCTTAGTCACGACAGAGAGCATTTACCTCGAGTTTGGCCAGGGAATACGATCTCCGCAAGCCATCAAGGATTTTATCAGCTACGCGGTGGCTATTTGGCGTTCTCCCGCTCCCAAATATGTGGTTCTTATAGGAGATGCCTCCTACGATCCAAAGAACCAATTGGGTTTTGGCCTTTCTTCTGGGGTACCGATCTATCTCCGAAAAGGCGCAAATAGTGACTACGGAAGCGATAATTTCTACGTGGCGCTTACCAACGGAAGCGATGCGCCTTCTCTTTCCCTTGGCCGCATCCCAGGAAGTTCGCCTGGGGCGATTAGTGCCTATGTGGATAAAGTGATGGCCTATGAAACGGGAGATGCCCGACCTTCAGGTGAGGCTGCCGCTCGGATATCCATTATTAGTGACGTCGATAAAAACGGAGGAGAGCACTTCGACGCGTTTGCCGACCAATTGGCCTCGTCGCTTTCTAATCAATGGAATCCGTTAATTACCATCAACCGTTTAAAGAGAAGCGCTCTTGGAGACGTGGCACTTAAGGCAAAGATTCTTGATGCCTTTAATAGTGGATCTACGCTGATCCATTATTTGGGTCACGGAGCTGAAGATCGATGGGCGGGTAGTGGAGTATTCACCAATGACGACGCCGACAGCCTCACCAACACTACCTTTCCCATTGTCGTCGCCATGAGCTGCCTCAATGGGTATTTCTATGATGCAGACTCCGCATTTCAGAGTCTAACCGATCGCTTATTATTCAACGGACAAGGCGGAGCCATTGCCATGTTCGCTTCCACCTCGTTGACGTCACCCGACGCGCAGGCCCCCATTCAAAATGCCCTTTATCAGATTCTCGCTCAGAATCCGGGAACCCGATTAGGCGACGCCGTTCGAATGGCCAAAGTGCAAGGGGGCATTAGTTCGGGAACCTCAGAGGTTACCAATTCTTGGACTCTCTTTGGCGATCCAATGCTTAAAGTAAACATGCCGCTGGAGACGGCAAACGTTTCCGCGGCCGTCGTTTTTGGCCCTCCCGATCCTGCGGCAGATGCGGGAGTTCGTGGCCTGAGTTTGGGAAGCGGCGGAGGATCCTGCTTGAGCGTTCATCAGACGGGGAAAACTTCTGAGTTACCTGGCTGGGGCACGGTGCTTAATCTATTAATCTTAGCGCTCGGGCTGATCGGGGGACGAGCCTTCGCTCGCTGGACAAAGCCGGTTAAGGCTCCGCTGAAATAGTCAGGTCCGATTTTCCTTCGACCAGTTTGTAACTATCCACATCCGACAATCCCCATTTGATGGCCATGTCGTCGTAGAATTTTATCCATTTCGGATCGTTGCCTTTTTCCTGGGCGGAAAAGTAGGCCTCATTGTTGCCCCAAGCCGACAAGAACGTGTGGAAATCATAGCCACCATTGGCGTTCACTCGACGAGCTCCGCTAGCGACTTTAAAACCTGCCCCCAGTAAGTCCTTAACATGGGTGGCTCCGTAACATGCCGAAGAATTGAAAGCTCTCAGTTTTTCTCTCACCCCTTTTATCGAATTGATCTTGTCACGAATGCTGGAAACAGCATGAGTCCCGTCGAAAAAGGTAAGTGCCCCATCGCTCCCATGAAGGTTGATAAAAACGTCGATTGCTTTGACTTTTGTGCTCGTTGCCGCCTGCCCCAGCACGGCATTCAAACGGGCTAACGTCGCCTTAGCTCCGGTAAGGAGCTCAACCCGACCATAGATGGGCACAATGCGGTTTTTGGTTTCTGCCTGAGCCCCGGCCTCCACCCATTCATAAAACCAACGACGATCTTGCGGGGCATGGGTGGCCAGTTCCACTACGACAACGGCAACTCGCTCCGCTTTTTGGACTTTTGGTAAAGCCATAAGTGGAAATACGCAAAGAAACGCCAGCACTGCTTTAGTCATGAATCTCCCCCAAACCAAAAATGTATTATCCTCGTCGTCGAGCCCCCAAGCGGCGTCAAGGGGTTTAGGACGCAGCAAATAATAACATTAACGGAATTATCCAGTGGGAGTTTTTGTTGGCTATCACCGACAAAGGTGATTAACCCATGGAGGACAAAGTCTTAAAAATTCGCACCGCTAAAAAAACCGAGGAATGCAAAGATGTTGGAACTTTATCACGCCCTCTCCTGCCCCTACTGCATCAAAGTGACTTCGTATTTGAAAGAGGCCGGGGTCCCCTATGTCTCAAAAGTCACACCGCTTGGTTCGGCCACCAATGCCGCCAAAGAGGAATTAAGAAAACTCGGCGGGAAAACTCAGGTCCCTTTCCTCGTGGACACCGAAAAAAACACTCAAATGTACGAGAGTGACGACATTATTGAATACGTCGAGAAAAACTACGCGAAGTAGAGCAAGCCGTCTTAGTGAAGATCGTAAATTAGCCACAATATATCGGCGACATTGGCGACCGCCAACAAGCAAGAGGTTATGGCGGTTGCTAACTTAACACGTCGGGACACGAGGGCGGAAAGCCCGCGGGCTTGAAAATAGACAATCGAGACAAGAAACGGGGCGATGTAGATAAATTTCGCAAAGGGAAAAGAGGGGAAAATCATGTAGTAGCGAATCCCTGCCAATAGAAAAATGAAAAAAAGGATTACTAAAAGAGCCTCCCCATGGCGTCCAAAGAACTCAGGGCTCGGTTTTGAGAGCCACGCCTTACGTCGCTGCAAGTAACCTATCATTCCAAAAAGAAACAAGAAAACGGGCAATAGATTTAATAGCATCTGACTTCGCGCCACCACTAAAACGTTAACATTTTTGGGCCGCCAAGATCGCGGCGAATCATGGAAACGTGAGCTGACCATATTTCCGTAAACCTGAGACCAATAAGAATGCATATGAGCAAAGGCATATTTGGAGTGATCCCAGTACGGTCCCTCTTCGCGCATCTGATTCACAGGGTTTCGAAATAGGTCAATGAATGGGAAAGATAGGTACGCCCGGCTTAAGGTGAGCTTTCCGGCTTCAGACAGGACAGGAACCGCCGGAGGCCGAGAGCCTAGGTACCTACCGGTCACCATGGTTGGTGAGGTGGCAAGCCTTCTAAACGCCACATGGGAGAAATACCCTGTGAAAGAAAACACGGACAAAAACCCAAGAACTGAAAGAATCAGAGCATCGAATAAAAATCTTTTGGCATGGCGACCAGCTCTAAATTTCCATGTGCTTTCACAAGAAGCCAGGACTAAGAAAATAACAAGCACCAAACCATTTCCTTTGGTCCCAATGGCCGCCGTAAGAAAAATTAAGATTAGCGAAAAACTAAGCGGGCGATGTCGCGCCGAAAGAAAAGGTGGCAGAGGCTCGCCAGTGTCTATTATGCCTTCGGTTTCTGGCGTCTCCACCTCACGATGCCCAAAATAGTGGAGGACACATAAGGAACAGGCTACCGAGAAAAAAATAGCGAAAGAATCATTAGAGGCCATCGCGTTGATTTCGATAAGCCCAGGATTAAGAGCCACGAAAAGAAAGGCCAGGACTTTCGAAAAGGAGTTAATACTCAAGGCTGCTAGCAAGCCAAGCAGGAGAATCAATGTGGCAGTTCCCGCTGCCACATTGACGAACTGAGCTAGCAAGAGTCGCTTTTCATTGTTTTTTATTCCCAAGGTCTTTATCAGATCTACGACCAACCAATGGTAAAATTTTGGATGAATAGTAGCCAATCTACTTCGAGGCTTTATTCCTCGTAACATCGGAAAAATAATTGCGCGGTAATGATCGTCGTAAGCATCACGATTCACCAAAGCCAACGAAACGCGAAGGCCGGTGGCAAGCAACAATATAGCCAGCAGAAAAAGGCGTATTTTTTTTTCTCCAAAAAGAAAAGTCATGTCGGATTTTTAAAAACCCCTAATTAGCCCATGGCGTTAAAGGGTAAGACGTCTAAAAACAGTAGGTGGTAATAATACCATTTTGCAGAGTTAAAAACTGTTTACCTCATCGCGAACTTCGCAGGAATCTGAGGTGACTTTAAGCCGCAGGCAAGAGCTATTTAGCTGCAGCGATCACAGCTAAGGCAATCTGCCCGGCGTGATCGTCACCGTAGAGTTTCTCTAAAGATCGAAGCCCTGTGGGAGAAGTGATATTCACTTCCGATACTTTGGCGCCAATCATGTCGGAACCCGCAAAAAAGATCCCTTCCTGTAACAAAAAATCGCCTAGCTGTTTTGCCACTGCCTCTTCTTTTGGCGTCATCGGGCGATGGATGGCCGAACCACCCTGGGCAAGATTGGAAACGATACTTCCCGCCTTAGGAACTCTAACAAAATCGCCCAGAATTTTTCCTTGGAGATAAAGAACTCGCCTGTCACCAACCTCTGAAATCTCTTTTTGCAAAGGCTGGATCATCATGGTCTGGGAGAAAACACTCTTAGAAAGATCCCCCAACCGTATTCGCGTGATCGATTCCCCTCCATGACCCAGATATGGCTTTGCTACCAGCTCATCGTAGCCGAATTCTTTGGCCCAGGATTCAGCACGACTTATCGCGCCAACAAAAGTGGGAATGAGATCTTCTTCATTTAAAAAGCCCTGTCTACAGGCTTCAAACGGCAACATCTTTTCGTGGAACTCCAACAGCAGTTGGGCTCGATTAAACTGAAAGACCTGTTTGTCGTACAAGGCCACACTCCAGCAAAGACGCACGTAGTCCGTGTCAAAAGGGGGATCTTTACGAATGAAAATCGCATCAAAATCGGAAAGCCTTCTCTTCTGGCTGCCGGTCGTGCCAGGAAGGCGGTCCTTTTTAAAGGGTTCGAGCTCTTCGGCGGCAGCCCAGATATCTGGCCCTCGTTGCCAGAGGTTATCTGGAGTTACCCACGAGCAGACCGCCTCTTGATTTTGTGCCGCACGGACCATAGCCAGCGAGCTATCGCCTTGGGGATTGAGTTTGGGGATGGGATCTCCGACAAAAAGAAATTTCATCGCGAAGCGGCTCCCCCTTCATCGCGCGGGTCAAAAACCGCGATTAACTCCCCCTGAGCATCTTTCCCTACGGCTTCGACTCGAGCGATCCACGCCCAAGGTCCCACGACATGGCCTCGTTTGGTGAGTTGAGCTTTCACCTCATCAGGAAATCCCGCTTCGAGATCAAGACGATCTGGGACACCCTGTTGATGAAGCCGGGGGGCAAATACCGCACGGCGTATGTCCAGCGGAAAGGTCACAGTAGAGTGGTAGACGACTTGAAAAACGCTGGAAAGAATTCGTGAGCCACCGGCTCCTCCAACGACGAGCACGGGTTTATTGTCCTTGGCCAGAATAGTTGGGGTCATGCTCGACACAGGACGTTTTTTGGGCTCGATGGCATTGGCTTCAGAGCCCACAAGTCCAAACATATTGACCTCGCCGGGTTTGCTGGTGAAATCATCCATTTCGTTATTGAGGATGATTCCTGTGCCGGGTACGCCGACACCGGAGCCAAACGCACCGTTGATCGTAAGAGTGGAAGCCACAGCATTTCCCAGGGCATCGATCGCTGAAAGATGAGTGGTTCCTTTATCATTGGGAGGAAGAGGCTTTTTCTGGTCGTCAGGCTTTCCGTTAATAGAAGCACGAATCTTTGCGGCAAACTCCTCTTGGAGAAGGGCTTGGTACCCCTTACCAACAAAATCGGCGTCCCCGAATACGCCTCGCTCCAAATAGGCCGCCCGCATCACCCTGCCGATTCGGTCGACGTTGTCCACCATCGGCTGAGTCGGGGAAAGGTCTAAGGGCGCTAGCGTGTTTAGCATCAACATCATTAACGTTCCTCCAGCACTTGGCGGCGGCGCCGTCACAACTTCATGTCCTCTCCACTGGCCTATTATCGGGCGGCGCTTGGCAACTCGGTACTCTAAAAGATCGCGCAACTGCAAAATTCCGCCCCGCTGGCTGGCGGCCTTTACAATCGCTTTTGCAATTGCCCCGGAATGAAATGCCTTGGGACCATTTTTTGAAATTAGAGTGAGCGTGGTGGCTAAATCTCTTTGAAGGAAAGGCTCTCCCTCCCTCAGCCATTCCCCTTTATCATTTTGAAGGAGTTTTTTAAGATAGGGATCCGCCGAGAGCATCTTTTCGTTTCTCTGAATCTGCTCGGCAAAGGACGGATATACAGCGAAACCA
>JAYVQZ010000044.1:0-3031 GCA_043776735.1 Deltaproteobacteria bacterium
CACTCCCCTGGCACCGGCCGTTTGGACGACAGTCGAAATAAAACCAGGAGAAACCACAAGAGCGATTTTTCTTAGGATCTATGCCCAGTCCCAGGCGTCTGCGGGGCCACTTGGGGTAAAAGTCGATCATCCTGTATTGGCTCGTATGTTGGACTATCTACCCAACGTTGTAGTCCAAGGACCTGGGATTTCCCCCCGATAGAACGGTTAATTTTCATTTCTGTAGGGGAATCGGGATCGGGAGCAACTGTGGTTTTGGGCCAAATAACGCCCCTATGGTTTCCAGTAGGTTCTCTTGGGGCTCGGGGGCTTTTACCGGGTACTTAGGTTTTTGTTCATGTCCTCGAACAACGACGGTCAGAACCGGACTTCCTTGACCATCAATAGAAAGTAGTTTGTCCACTTGCACGTGGGTCTGGTTTTCTTTCTTTTGGTAGCGGGTAAGTTCACCGGCCATTTGGGCGTTTGACCCCTGCGCTATCCATAGGACGTTGTTATTTGCGGCTCCCCGAAAGGCGTCTTGATCAAGCACTAAGTCATAGGAATGAAATGTCCATTGCCCGGGAACTCCTTTTCCTTCAGATGCTAATTCATCCTTAACCTTGTTGGTGAAGGCCCCATTATGAAAATCCACGGAGCGAATAAACCCCACAATTCGGCGGCTGGCGTCTACTCCAATGGCGACCAGCGGAATGGCAATGGGTGCCGAGGAGAGGTCTACGGGGGCCTCAGACCTTAGAGCGGCAAAGCCAGCAATTCCAATACCGCCAGTTTCAAGCAGAGATTCGAATAAAAAATTCCCAAATCTGTTTGCCACAGTGCCTCTGATTTCGGTTTCTTTTTCTGCTCGGTCTTGCAGATAGGATTCGATTGACTGTTTTCCTCGGTAAACATTTCCATAAACCACCGCTTCGTTCCCTTTTCCATCGGCAGCGCCGCGGCGATTGAGATCGAATTCGATCCCTTTAATCCGTTCGGCCACTTTCACGGAGTTTGACTCAGAGCCATCGGAGTCAGTGCGGATGGGGTTGCGCGAAGGGAAGGCCCCCGATTGGTGCAAGGTAGCCACACGAAAGGATCTTAGAAGGTCAACAGCATCCTCTGCCGCTTTCTTTCGCAAACTCTGCATAGGAAGCGACTGGGTCAGTGCAGCTAGCGAGGCGCTGCAAGCCATCGAAGTGAAATGCAGTTCAATTCCAAACGCGGCGTTTTGTCCTAAAAAACAAGGGAATAGGAGGATGGCGTGAACACCGGCGATTGCGATGCGACAGAAGTCTACCGCTTTGAATGGGCGCGAGTGGAACATTCGTAAAGCGATTATCCAGCGGATCTCTGTTCTTAGATACTTCAAATTAATTGACTTCATGCGTTACTTGGTCTATTACGTCAAGCTCCTAAATCAATTTAAAAACTAATTATCTGGAGTGATTCCAATGGCTTGGAAACTGCTTTCTACGGCGTCGTTTGTTTTATTTGTTACCCTAACACTCAGCGGCTGTGGCGATAAAAAGGGTGGAGAAAATGAAAGTGGAATTGAGAAAGATGGAAGTTGCAGCAGCCAGCTGGTCAACGATGCCCGCGACCTCGACTCTGCAAAAACGAGGGACGAAGCAAAATCCAATTGTACGAAATTCCTGAAAAAGTGGCCGGCTCCTATGCAGTGCACTCGGCTGGATGGCGATAAAGGCGTGAGAGTGGATACCAGCGGTCTAAAAGCCAAGTGCGATGCGCTTTGATAATTGTTTGAATAGCTAATGGGAAAGGCCGGAGTATCTCGGCCTTTTTTGCTAGGCAATCGTCTGGAGAGGTTCCAATGGCGTTGAGGCTTTTTTCTTCTAGCGTCTTCGTAGTATTCGCCCTTTTTTTTCTCAGTGGCTGTGGTGAAAAAAATGGTGGAGTGAGGGAATCTGGGCTTGAGAGGGATGGTAGCTGTAGCGCACAGCTGGTTCGGGATATCACCGACTTTGGAGCCGCCAAGACAACTAGTGAAATTCGCCTTGTTTGCGTTAAGTACTTAAATAAATGGGGCACGGCGCCTATAAAGTGCAGTCGCAAAGAAGACAAAGGGTCGATCACCGTCAATACCACGGGGCTAAAAGACTACTGCGATGAGCGGCAGTGAAGATGTTCGCGCATTGTTTCCACAGAACGCAATGCAAAGTCAGTTGGAGTCGGGCCCGCTAAGTTAATCCACCTGCCTGCGATACAAATATGATCGGGAAAGCTTCCCCAAATCGGGCGAGGTCCTGATATTCGAGTAAAATCAGCTTTGGCTCCCCCAAGCCACCAGGAAGCTTCCGAAAAGGTGCTGGTGTTAGCTATAAAAGCCGAGTTCTTTGCCAATAACAGGGCATCGATCAAAATATCCTGAGAACCGATAACGTCGGTGCGATCATTTTGAAAAGTGCGTTTTGGAAACGTGATTTGGTGGGAACGGTAGCGCTGCTGGAGAATCTCAAGCAGTTGCTGATCGTCGCAGCTAAGAAACAACTGTTTATCTTGGAACCGATCTAAGGTTTCAAAAATACGGGGAAGGTCGAACAATGCCTTTTTCATGTCAGGCCGCTCTGGCCATGAACGAATGGAACAAGAGACTGTATTCTTATCAAAATATTTTTCTGCAAAGGCTTCAGCCATTGCCACTAAGGTCTGTAACGGTTGAATGGCAGCAAAATATTTAAGGTATAAATTTCTAGTTTCTTGCGGGATTCGATCAAATTCGAAATCGAGGCTTTTTCCATTCCAAGACTGAGTCACGTTTCTGTGGTCTGGCGCTAGGTCATTACTAAAGGCGTGAAGGCGCCAGGTGTGGACTATGAGAACGTTCTCCACACTTTCATTATAGAAAGTTCCCGCCTCATCAAATGGGATCTCATGGACGGGGCTTTGGAAAAGGTCGCCGTAGCAAGCCCCGCTAAGAACATCTGGAGGCCAATAAACGAGAAGCTTTCTTTCTAATAGGTCTGCCATGCGGCTTGCTGTGGCCAGCGCCTTAATTCGATTTCCCAATCCTCCACTGGCGCCCAAAAAA
>JAYVQZ010000045.1:0-11870 GCA_043776735.1 Deltaproteobacteria bacterium
ATCTGGCTTATGCTTCTTAACTACGCGCTCTAAGGCGTCCGCGTCGAGCATATCAATCACTTCAAAGGCATCGGCCACCTGCATGGCTGGGGCGTTTGCATACCGATCCGCAGCAACTACGTAAATCCCAAGCCGCTTCGCGGCAATGACGACCTCTTTGCCCAACTCCCCTGCGCCTAATAGCAGGATCTTATTTGCGGTTTTCATGTGGGGACAAACTACTATGAATGGCGACGAAGCAAAAGGGCTTACGGCGGAAACGAACTGTTAAACCACCCTTGCAAGATGCCGACCAAATTGGGCCATCACGTAGAGATGAACTTTTGCCTGGGTGTACCGGTAAATAAACCAAGGAAGGCTGGGCCGGTAGTCGTGGATGGCGCTGATGAGGAACTTGCGATTCCAGCTTTCCCGAAACTCCAGGCGTCCTCGGCCTATTGCCTGCGCAAGCAGCCCCCCCCGAATGTAATAGAGCGAACGATCGGGCGCGCTGCGTTCTATCGAATATTCCAGAACCAGAAGCGCCATAGGAATGAATCTGATATAGAAACGCAAAAAATTCCCCTCCACCCGTACCCGAAGAAAAAAAAACCGGTGAGGCAACCAGTTAGCGTATTCAAGAGCCGCCCAACTAGCGTCCCTACCTAGGGGCAACGGCAATCTTTGGACCGAACGAACCACCGAATCCAGAGCATTTCCCCGATTACCGACAAACGCTAGTGGCTTTGCTAATGGACCGTTGCCCATCTGAGCCAAGGTCTCAGACAATGCTTTCTCGAGACTGAGCCCCCCCAGACCCGCCGCTGCCTGTAAGCGTCTGTCTTTGGCAACCATGGGGTGGGTAAGGCTTTGTACGAGAGGTGTCACTAAAGCGGAGGGGGCTCCGGTGACCAGGCTCACCCACAAGCGCGAAAGACCCGGCGTAAAAAAAGGGAAACGAATGAGATGGCGACTGACCCCCATCAGACGAGCGAGCAGAAGAATCATTTCCCGGTAAGTCACCACATCCGGTCCGCCAATATCATAGGTTTCTCCCCAAACCTGCGGATTCTCCAAGCAGTAGCTCAGCAAACTGACTACATCTACATCCGCAATGGGGTGAGTGGGGGTATCGGTCCAGCGAGGGCAAATCATTGCCGGCAAGCGTTTTACCAAACGGTAGAGCATTTGAAATGAGGAACCCTGCGGCCCAATGATGAGCCCGGCCCTCAACGTTGTGACCGAATTTCCATACGCCCGGAGAACTTGTTCCACTTCCCATCGGCTCTGCAAATGACGGGACAGCGTTCCTGACTGGGGAGTTAATCCGCTGAGATAGAAGATTTGTTTCACCCCGGCTTTTGCCGCAGCCCTAGCAAAATTATCGGCGGTAATAAGGTCCATGTCTTCAAAGGCACCCTGACTTAATCTTGCCGAGGGCATCATGGAGTGAACCAGATAGTACGCCACATCAACGCCTTGGAGAGCCTGCTCGGCATCTCGGAGCGAGAAAAGATCGCAGGCTCGCCACTCACTGATTCCACTCCTGGGCGCTGGTGTTTTTGCCAACCGAGAAAGGCCTATCACATAATTTTTGTCGGAAATTTTCTGGGCTAGAGCCGAACCGACAAAACCCGAGGCTCCTGCAATAGCTACACGCAAACTCATGCGCAGCACTATAACCGATGGTTGCCCTAGGATCGTCAATTAATTGGCGAGCTATTGCCCCCTCAACGGCCGATAACAAAGGTTAAAACTAGCTCTTACTTCTTCCCCACTCCTATGGAAT
Organism: Deltaproteobacteria bacterium; assembly: GCA_043776735.1. Classification (GTDB taxonomy): domain Bacteria; phylum Bdellovibrionota; class FAC87; order UBA2466; family UBA2466; genus JBGSST01. Next base: position 1,769 of record JAYVQZ010000045.1, read on the forward strand.
TCCCCTTAACGTTAGGAGGTGGGCATCGTTTGGTTTCTCCCCAGAGACGGCCGCCACCCAAGCCCACTTAAGATTCAAATATTGATAAAAACCTTTAGTCCGGAGCAAAACTCATGAAAACGCTTGGCGCTCTCTTTTTTGCCTTTTCCATTTTGGTAGTCATGGCCGCAACAAAGGACCCCATGCGTTTGCCACGCGAGGTGACCAGCCAAATTCCCCGACGTTTTGATATCAATGCGAAAAAGAATGCACACGCAAAAAAGGAGCTTCAAGAGCTTGTGAAATCTTGCGGTCCGGGAATTGTCGAGGGGACTAGATCAGAGGAGGGGAAAAGCCTAGAAAACCGCTGCAAGTTTCAAGTGCGTCTTGATGATCTGTTCTTTAAGGAAGTCGAAGAAAAGACCGGTCTCATTCAAGATCCGGAATGGCCCTATGCCGCCAATGCGACATTCTTTGAAGCCCCAAAGATGGATGTCCCGGAGGCGTTTGATATTCGCGATTTGATGAAGAATGGGCAACCCGATCTTCGCACCCAAAAGTGCGGTGATTGCTGGGCCTGGGCGACACATCATGGTCTTGAACTCTCTCGCGCAGTCCACGATCAAAAAGTTTATGATCTCTCTGTTCAAAGTGTTTTATCCTGTTCCCGGCAAGGCTCATGCAGCGGTGGTTATATGAGTGCCGTCGACTTTCTGCTTCATGGGCTTCCGTTTGAATCCGAATTCCCTTATGCCGCCAGCAATGCGCAATGCAAATACTCAAGTGCTGAAATCCAAGATGGCTGGGAGGGAAAGGCGATGGCAACACCCTACGTAGGAAATTCACTGCAATTCTCTCGCGGCCTTCGAAACGACGACGGAACCTTTCGGGAAGGCACCAAAGTGCAAAGCATGATGGAAGCTATGTACCAATGGAAATCTCCGGTCGTCGTTACGGTCTCCGCCTACTCCATATCTGGTGACGGAGTTTACAACTCTTGCAGCAATATTAATTCCGGCGGAAATCACATGGTCACTATTGTTGGGTGGGAAATGTGGCAGGGCAAAAGGGTAGCTCATGTATGGAATTCCTGGGGTAAAGGCCATGGAAAAAACGGGGTTTCGCGTATCGTCTGGGAGTGCGGCGATGGACGGCTAAATAGGGGATTGGGAGCGTCGGCAAAGATTGTTCAGTACAAAGCGCCCTGTGTGGCTCCCAATGCCGCACAACCCCACCTTCATGAAGTCGTTGCCGGTGATGCCGTGGATGTAGGAGCAGAGCAAGCAGCAGGAACCAAATGTTCCTGGACTCCTACCGAAGGGCTTGCCGATGCCAATGCCTGCGTCACGCGTGCCCGTCCCACGCAAAGTACGGAATATCACCTCACGGCAAAAAATGACTGCGGATCGAGTACTAGCATGACGCTCGTTTATTTGTGGGGTTCAAGCCGAAATGAAGAAGGCAAAAAAGTTGTAATGACTCCATTTGGCGAAGCTGAATTATAACCTGCTTTTTTTACTGCGGGGAGCAGCTTGCCTCAAGCGGCTCCTCTTTTTTTTCTCGCTCAAGGAAGTTCTCTAAGCGGAAAACGGAAACAAATCCAATAACCCACCATTAACCCTCGTTATCATTTGTTGCGAATAAATCAGAGTCGTCCTCCCCAACAGACGACTCGTCATGGACAATCAATTGGTATCACGCCGTTGTCGCCGGGTGGTGCCTATTTCCAATAAGGAGCCCTCTATGAAATTATTTTATATTTTCTCCGCGCTCATTGCATTGAGCGGCGGAAATGCGTTTGCGACTAAGAACAATGCTCTTTTGGCTTACACTATGAAGGCCGTCAGCAAGGACCTAGTGCTTGCCGTCGATCCTATTAAAAAGCCACTCGCCGATGTCTCCGACAACCTTATCCTTACGGCGATTATCCGAACACGTACCGTTCACGGCCTACTTCAAACCGCCATCGATAGGCGTGACGGCGAACTCATTCCTGGCAAGATCGATGAGACGTCCGATACTGAGGAGAAGAAGAAACTCTCTGAACAGTACGCCATTCTTCTTGCAAGCGCCCAAGCCCAGCTAAGGGTGATGGAGACCTCTTACTTCAAAGAACTGGCCAAAGACCCTGCCTCCCGGGACTTCTCCATAGCCAAAAACGCGCTGACAAGCCTAGAAGCCGTGATAGGCCAGGCCCACAGCATGTTTAAACCGCCCAAACCATAAGCCCCCACTTTTCTTTCCCCTCTTCATTGGCGAAAGGCCAGTGGGTCATAGTCAGGCGGGAGAATGACAACGGGCTGGAAATATCTCTACAAAACGTGGTAACGCTGTACTGCGTTACCAATTTCATTGTAAATATTTGGTACGCGACTTATCGGAATGGGGCCGACGGGATTTCATGAGGACAACGCTACTCACATTACTGGTTAGCCTACTGCTAACCAGTTGTAATATTGACCGATCTAAAGCTAACTTCCTGGCCGAGGCGCCCAAAACTTGGTTTGTCTCTCTTCAACAAAACATCTTCAATCCTAAATGCGCCCAGTGCCACAACCCTCAAAAGGCCAGCGCTGGCCTTGATGTCACCAGCTACGAGAGTTGGATGGCTAGTGGGAAAATCGTCAAACACGATTGTAAAAAAAGCCCCGTTTTCAAAAGCTTAATGGCGGGGCGGATGCCTTTAAACGGGCCAAAGCTTTCCGCACAGGAGCTTCAAAGCATCGCCTCTTGGATCGATAACGGCGCCAGTGCTACTGCGCTCACGCCCAATACCCCACTGCCCCCTCCCGTGTTCGTGCCGCCGCCAGTGCTCAAGGCTACCTACTCTTCCATCCGCAGCATCATTTTTGAAGCCCGTTGCGTAGGTTGTCACTCAGGACCCAAGCCAAAGGGAGACCTTGATCTCACGACGTACCGCAAAATTTTTTCTAGTTCGGGAGTGGTCACTCCGGGGGAGCCGTTAGAAAGCAGCCTTCTCCAAAGATTGCTCAGCGATACGGATCCCATGCCTCCCAAACCAAGGCCGCCAGTCACTGAAACGGAAATTACGGTGATTGAGGCTTGGATTAAAAATGGAGCGCTAGAAAATTAATTTCATAAACTGCCGTCTAAGGAGAACCTCTGTGAATCCACAAAATCGCACACCTTTGTTTAAAACTAAATTCCTACTGAACCTCATATTTGTCACCCTGGCTCTTAGCCTGGGAACTACCGCAAGGGCCTCTTCGATTGATCTAAAAACGGCAGAGAGCAAAGTGGAATTCTTGGCCATTGGAAAACCCAGCGCCATTAAGATTCGGGGTGAGACTAAAACCGACAAGATCAAGGAGCCGCTTACGGGAAAGCTTCAAATTGTAGACAACGGACTTACGGGCACCGCTCAATTCCAGCTCGATGCGCTTGATACTGGTATTGAATCACGTAATGGGCACATGAAGGAAAAGTATCTTGAAACAAAAAAATTTCCCACTTCGACGATTAAGATCCTGACAATGAAGTTACCCGCAGACGAACCTGGCAAAGAGGTTTCGTTAGAGGGGATTGCTTTTACAGGAAGCCTCAACCTACATGGGCAGGAAAAACCGATCAAAGGTGTCGCCAACTACGAGAAGAAAGATTCCAAAACAAACCTGTCTTTCCTTTTTGAAATTTCGGTGACGGACTTCGGCATTGAGATTCCAAGCTATCTTGGAATCAAAGTGACCGACGCGGTGAAAATAACCACTAAAGTTTCAGGGATTTTTAACTGACATGAAAAAATGGCTACCCATTTTTCGTTATGTGGTTTACTGCGGGCTGTTCTGGCCACTCCCTCAGGCACTGGCCTTTCCGGAAATGGTGCGGCACGGATATGCCAACTGCATCACCTGCCACGTAGCTCCTGACGGAGGAGGCGTTCTTACGGCATACGGCCGTAGCCTATCTCGAGAAGTCCTAAGCACCTGGGGAGCAGAAGGGGAAGAGCGCTTTGCCTATTTAGTGTCGCCTCCCGAGTGGTTGTCACTTGGCGGCGATATTCGCACAGTTCAGACCTATTACAGCTCAGCAACGAGGGAGCGGGCACGTCTTATCTTTATGCAAGCCGACCTGGAGGCTGCCGCTAAGATTGAAAAATGGACGATTGACGCTAGTCTTGGCCGTCAGGAACCTACGAGCACCAATGCCTCAGGAAGTAACCTTCTTAGCCGACGCCATTACCTCAGCTATCGTCCCACCGACAACCTCTCGCTGCGCGCCGGCCGTTTTAACATCCCGTACGGAATCAATCTTCCGGATCATTACGTTAGTGTAAAACGGGGGCTCCGTTGGGATGAAGGGAGCGAGAGTTATAACCTCGAGGGAGCTTACCTCGGGGAAAATTACGACTTTTTCCTCACAGGAACTCTCGGTCGCCCCGATGATAAAACCCTCAACCGCGATCAAGGCTTTGCCCTTCGGGGGAGCCATTTTCTCAACGAAAAATTCAAAATTGGCGGCAGTTATTTCTACGGCTCCAGCCCCTTGGGCAAACGTCACGTGGTTGGTCCCTACGCCATTTTAGGCTTTACGTCCGATCTCTTTTTGTTGGCCGAGGTGGATTTACAACACGTAACCCCACCTACCGGAAATGCTCGTGACGGTCTGATGACCTATTTGAAGTTTGATCACGAGCTCCACAAGGGGGTGCACGTGTACCTCAGCCATGAGTACACCAAACTAGATTTCGCAAAAGCAACGAGCGAGAGTCATGCCATCGGATTGGGCACCCAGCTCTTTTTGCGGCCACACTTGGAGCTCAATGCCTCCTATCAAAAACAGCAAATACGGGCGTTAGGGAACGAATTCGCCGACTTCGCTTGGGTGGTACTTCATTTCTATCTCTAAGTCGGACCTTGAAGCGAGCTTAATGGGAAACAATCCCTTGAGCAGCCCCAACGCATAACCCGCATGAATAATGGGAATCAGTCCCAAGATCGGCAAAAGCATCGCCACTCGTAGCCCCATCCCCGAGCATTTCTTTTCAGTCACAGTGGCAAGTGCCAAAACCGCATAACTTCCGAGCAGTACCGCACACGGCGACCAGTGGAGCGCCATACCTGCTATAACCATGATCAGAAAAAACGCAGGCAATGCCAAGAACACAAGCGAAGCAAGCGGCTGCAAACGAAACTGCTGGCCTCGTCCCTCGCCGTAGGAGAAGATTTGCCTGGCAAACGACAATAAAGTGGGCCGACGATGATGATATACGCAAAGCCCCTGGCTAAAGCCAAGTTGAAGACCAGCGAGGCTTGCCTCCCTTAAAAACACATTCTCTTCATTGCTGGCTAAATGCCGAAAGCGGAGAGAATCCGGGACCTCAGCAGTCCGCACCGCAAGATTACACAAACAAAAATCATCGGGGCTGGCGGGAATTCGGCTAACCTTAGCCCGATAGCGAATGGCCGCGCCAAAGACAACCCACCGAGAGCTCAAACACTCACCCGAGAGCCATTCAAAAAAAAGGCTAGAAGGCGGGGTGAGATTAGGGCCACCCCAAATGGCAATACGAGGTTGCCCTGAGATCTCTGAGCTGAGCTTTTCAAAAAAGTTCAAAGGGATTTCAACGTCATCGTCAAAAAACTGAATAACATCCCAACCCAATAAAAAAGCACGATTTCTCGCCTTAGTTCTGGGCTCTTTTGCCACCACGGACCAGCCTAGGCGGGGGTCTGCCTGGAGACTAAGCCATTCCTCTGTGGGGGCATGCCCCCCATTTACCAAAATAAATAAATTAGCTGTCTGTGGAAGTGCTGCCAGCGTAGTTTCTACAGTCCGAGCAAGTAAGGACAATCTTCCACAGGTGACAACGAAAGCCCCCAGTCTCATTGAAGTTGCTCCAAGAGCCGCAACGACGCCTTTTCTCCTGGCTGATAGGCCAAACGGTAGGCAGGAACCATCCACGCCAATCGTAATGCGGTGTAAAGCCGTGAACTAAGATCATAAAAGCCCCGCGCGATCGCGTTTCTCTCAAATCGGACTCTCAATTCAAAAATTTGAGGTGTTTCGAGTCCCACGACAAGCCAACGGCAAAGCCAAATAAAAACTCGTAGCCGTCCGACTCTTTGGCACCCTGGTTTTGAAGTTCGCTCCAAGAGGAAAAGTTTGTTTAACAGCAGAGGCGACTCCCAACGCCCCGTAAGAAGATCCGAATGAACCAAAAAACGCAACCCATGCCTGGGCCTTTGCCAACGCCGAACCATGTTCTGCGGATAGGCTGGCATGGTTTTAAAGCTAAAACGGTGCGCAAAACTATGGAGTCGGCCGCGCCGATCCACCCATGGCGTATCATCCGAAAAAAAATTGATTTCGGGATTAGTACACAGCTCGGATCCTAGGGTCGTCTTACCAGCGCCCGATTTCCCTAAGACCAAAACCGCCCGATTTTTCAAACTCACTCCCAGGCCATGAACCCGATGACACCCCAAACCGTCAGCTTTCTCACCCAAAAATGTCGAAAGCGTCATCTCTAAAACCTCATAAACGGAATGGCTCTCCTTACCGCAAATAAGCGCAAATCCGCCGGTATAGGAATACTCAACGCTGACATTTCCGAAAAATAGGGCACGGTTCTGCCGCCCAAAAGATTTCCACCGTGACCGCGGCGAAACAAATGGCCCTTTTAATGGGGCGGCTGTTCGGTAAGCCACTAAAACCCTTAGCGCCGGGGCGGGAGAAGATCCTTGATGGGGGTAATCCTTTTGGAGCCAGGAGACTAAAATCGGATCTTCGGCAACAATCTCTATCTCAAAATTCAAAACCTTAATAATGGTTCGCGCGTAGCCGCCCTGAGACTCGCTCTGCCAAAGAGTTTCCGTATTATCTGAATCCATCATCGGCGATTATCAAACAAAAAAAAAGGACGTCAATGTGACGTTGCGTTACACAAAAGACTATAGGAGGGGTCAATTCTTCACACACTTCTCAGTCAACTCCGCCTCGTTGACTGCTAAGCACAAAAACACTAAGCCCCAAGCGCTTACGACGGCAGACCAAAAGAAAAAACAGCCCAAGACCGAAAACTCTCCCCGAATCAAACTTAAGAGTGCCACCTTCCCGTAAAAAAGAGGATTGAATTTTGCCAAAAGGGGCAAAAAAGAGGGAAGAACCCCGACAGGGAAATAAAATCCGGAGGTAAAAATTAGCCCAAGACAGAAAAAATTTACAAAATCAAGAGAGGCGGGAAACTGTTGCCGGTGAAAAAAACGAATCGCCCCCAATGCCGAACCAAAAAGAAAAATGCCAATGAAGTGCGCGAAGATCACCAAAAAGACCAATACAGTAACTCGATGGTAAAGAAACAGCAGCGACATGCCGAGCGAAAAGAGGACTACACGAAAAACATCATTCAACGACAGTGTCATCAAACTTATTAGACGTGGCCGAGGAGACAACCACAGCAGCGCGTAGGTGTTTTGAATCCATTCAGTGACTAACCGATTGAAGAGAACGTACGTGCCGCTGTTGAGGCAAAAGTGGCATACGACGCCCACCCAAATTTCCGCCTTATAATTCTGCCCCGACCAGCCAGACACGACCGTTTGGGGGTTTGCAAACATTTTTCGATAAATGAGAAAAAGAGGGAGCGCCGAAACCATCGGGCCGATGAGCAAGTTCTGGATCAAAGGCATGCTGTAGCGGCTTTCAACGCGCAACTCTTTACGAAAAAAAACCCACCAGGCATGCATTCGGTCGCTCTTTCTAAAATGCTAATCGATAATTCCCGCTTTGTGCCTCAAAGACTAGGGCAATAAAGAGAGTTCCACGGGGGCTCCAAAGCTTAAACCTGAGCAAGAATTTGAATCCGAGGCGTGATTGGCGACAACGGAGACCAAAACTCCAAAAGGGAATTCCATCCCCACACTGGGAGTTACTGCGTCGCGGATTGCCGTGGGTGACAGAGTGATACTGACCCCCGTCCCCTCAATACTAGAAACAGGCGATGCCCAAGTAGACATCGGTTGAGGGAGGCCGCCATAAAACAAGGAGAGTGCTACATCGTTGCTGGTTCCGGTGTATTCACTGGCGTAACAATCAGGAGACGTTGTCGGACCCGCGCCCCCTGCGGTTACTTTGGGAATGAAAAACTTTAGAGAACTCCAGTTGTCTAAGTCGGCCTTCGCGCGCAGGGGGTGAACAAAATCTATGCGCTGGTGGTGCATAACACTCACCGCTCTAGTTAAAAGAAATTTCACCGCGACGTAGTCATTCAATAAAAGAAGCATATTCCCCCCGATCTCACTGACAGGAGGAATGCCTCCATTGATAGAGTTCAGCGATGGAGTGGAGCTGGGAAGACCTGAATTTCCAGAAAAAGCAAAAAGTTTCAGGCAACTCCCAAATAAATTAGTCGCGTTATTTTGATCATACAAAACCGGGACAAGAATCTCAGACGTCTTTTCTAAAATTGAACTATTCGTCTTACCGACAAGAAACAGTTTTGGTCTTGGAGAAAACATGAGGGTCTCTGCAGCAGTTGGCGCACAGTTACCAGAAAAGGTTTTCACGCCATAAACTTTAATACCAACCGTATCCCGCGAAGGAGCCAAAAACTGAGCGCCCGCCGTGATTTCGGTATAGGAATAGGCTGGCGCAGCGACAAACTGGTCAAGACCAAGACACGATTGCGAATAGCTGGGGATATTGACTGACTGTGGATAGGCCGGGCTTGAACTGGAAACTGAGATCAAATAGCAGCTCATGTCGCTAAGGGAGGGGTTAACGCGCACAAGCCGAGACTCCGGCGAGCCTGGAATGTTAACGGTAAATTTTATCTGAGGATGAAAAGTCTCCAGTGAGCAACTGAAAAACAGGCCCGATAAGACTGTTGCGCTGAGACAAAGCCAAATTGTCGGTTTTTTTACGTTCATTGAGCTTCGCGTAATGTTTCTATGGGAGTATTCTCGCACAACCAGGACATTTCACCACTATGCGTATTTTACAGGGTTGATCGTGACGCTGCGGATTGGCGAGAATCTAAAAAACCGAATCCTCCGGCATGAGAATCTTGCTTTGGGCTTTCTTCTTTTGTTCGCCTGCCTTATCCGTTTTATTTGGCTAGATAGTTATAGCGTTTGGTTTGATGAAATGGCCTCCTTTAAAGAAAGCCAATCTTTAAACCAAATTTTCACTGACCGAAACAACGGCGTTTTCTACCTCGTTGCTTTAAACTTCTGGCGCCGGAGTTTTGGAGATTCCCTGTTCTCAATGCGGGCCCTTTCCCTATTGCCTGGCGTGCTATCCGTCGGTTTGGTGTGGGGCATAACCCGCAAACTATTTTCACGCTGCGACGCATCCACTATTGCCTGTGGGTTATTTTTACTGCTCCCCAACCCGATTTTTCAGTCGCGCGAAGCCCGGATGTATTCGATGTGGGTTTTCTTTTTCTTATTTGCTTTCTTTCACATGCTCGATTTTCGAAAATTTCCTGTTTCTCATAAAAGCGTTTTTTTCTACCTGCTGGGCAATTGCATTGGACTCTTATGCCACACTTATATGTTTTTCTATTCCATAGGCTTGGCTGTCGGCGCGTATTTTCTTCTCGGAGAGGACCTGTTCCGGAAACAAAGGCGCGAAATTCTTTTTTTTCTTAAGGTCCATTCGGTTATTTGGCTTTTAGAAGCGCTCCTTTTTTTAAGATTGACCCTTACTATAAAAAACCTCTCTGCCTATCTAAACGAATACTTTTGGCGAAATAACGGTTCCTTTCTTCGGTCAAAACCCTTCGAATCCCTTGCCAATTTGTTTTTTAGAAGCGCCTACGACCCAATGGAATCCTCGACGTCACTACTGGTGGGGGGAGCTCTGGTCCTCATTTGCCTATTTGCGCTCCAGAGTCTGATGGTCACCGTACACCGGCGCTCCGCATTGGTATTGATGGCTGCAGGAGGAATTCCCTACCTCGTCATTGCGCTCTCCCCAATTCGAAACAACCCGAGACTGTTCTCTCCTTCCGTGCCAATTTTCTGCGTTCTTTTGGCCGGAGCCATTGTCTTTACCTCTGAAGCCAGGCGACGAGCTGCATTTGGGCTGAGTGCTACGGCGCTCCTCGTTTATGGTTTTTTACAGTACCCGCGACTTTACTCCACGAAAGAGGACCCCTGGA
>JAYVQZ010000046.1:0-11859 GCA_043776735.1 Deltaproteobacteria bacterium
CTCCAGCGGGGGAGAAAATTATTTATAGCGATATTGGTTTTTTATTGCTTGGAGAGCTACTGGAGAAGGCAACGGGAAAAGACCTCTTTGAGCTCTATCAGGCTGAAGTCCAGAAGCCGATGGGCTTGGGCAATGTGGTTTATGGACCGGTAACGGCTCCAGCGGCGGCCACCGAATATTGTTTATGGAGAGATCGCCTTTTGGTCGGCGAAGTTTTCGACGCCAATACGTTTGCACTGGGCGGAGTGGCTCCTCAAGCAGGACTCTTTTCTAGCGCCCGGGATTTAGCGCCGTTTTGCAGAGAATGGCTGTTAGCAACCCAGGGAAAGTCCCATTGGCTGTCGGAAAAAACAGCGCACCTTTTTACTCAGATGGCTGAGACAAAAGAGGGGACTTCTCGGGCAATGGGATGGGATCTGCCCGCCCAAAAAAATTCATCGGCGGGAGCCCTCTTTTCTCGCCGCAGTTTTGGCCATTTAGGGTTTCCGGGAACGTCGGTTTGGATCGATCCAGAGCGATCAGGTTTTGTAGTCTTTCTTACCAACCGAGTGCATCCGTCGCGACTGGACGAGCGAATTCGAACGGTGCGTCCTTTAGTTCATGACCTAGTGGCTCAGATGTGGGCCAATGATTTGGAGAACCCGCGATGAACGAATCGAAAGAAAAGATCCATTTTGTCGGTGTCGGCGGTTCGGGGATGGGAACCTTTGCCTCGGCGCTAGGCCGAAGCGGTTACCAAATCTCGGGAAGCGATGGCGTGCTTTATGAACCGATGAAGGGTGTCCTTAAAAGTTCGTCTGTGGAACTGATTGAAGGTTATCACAGCGAAACTCTAGCAAAGATTCATCCGGATAAGGTGATCATTGGAAACGTAATTCGCAGGGACAATCCGGAGGCGATGGCCTGGATACGATCGGGAATTCCCTTTCTCTCCTTTCCTGAAGCGGTGCGACGGTACCTTATTGAAGATCGCAAAGCGATCATCGTTGCGGGTACCCACGGAAAAACCACTACCTCCACCTGGATTTCATTTTTGTTACAAGAGCTCGGCCTTTCGCCCAGTTACTTGATCGGCGGTGTGCCCAGGGATCTTCCCAGCGGGTGCCGGTTAGAAAAAGGGGAGTGGTTTGTGGGGGAGGGGGATGAGTACGACTCTTCTTTCTTCGACAAAGGCCCCAAGTTTCTCCATTACCACCCGCACTTTCTTGTGTTGAATAACATCGAGTTTGATCACGCCGACATCTATAAGGATCTGGCGCACGTTCGTGCCTCCTTTGAAAAGCTGATCGCTTTGCTGCCGGGAGACGGACTACTGGTGGCTCGCTATGACGATCCGCAAGTGCTCGAGGTGCTATCTCTTGCGCTATGTCCGGTACAAACTTTTGGAATCGGGCAAGGGGCCATGTGGCGAGTGGGCAGTATTCAGGAGAGCAGCGAAGGGTATCGTTTCGAAGTGCTCTATAAGCAGAAGAGCGTTGGAGAGTTTGAGGCTCAGGTTCTTGGCGAACATAATCTGATGAATTTGCTAGCCGGGATTGTCTGCGCGGTAAACATGGGCATCTCGGTAGATAAGATACGGCCCATTGTAAAAAAATTTGGTGGAGTAAGGCGGCGTCAGGAAATTTTGGTTCGAGGTTCTACTGTGTTGGTGGACGACTTTGCTCATCACCCCACCGAAGTTACCGCCACGGTGAAAGCGGTTCGCGCGCGTTTTCCGAAGGGAAAACTTTGGGCTTTTTTTGAACCTCGTTCGGCCACAGCCCGGCGCAGCGTCCACCAACAAGCCTATCCGGCAGCCTTTGCCTTGGCAGATGAGGTTCGTTTGAAAAACCCTTACAAAGCCAGTGAGCTTAAAGAGGGGGAGCGTTTTTCTTCGGATGAGCTTGCCGAAGCTCTCAGAGCGGCCGGAAAGTCTGCCCAAACTTTTGACACAGTCGATGCGATTGTTGCTGATTATCAGGCCCATAAGAAGCCTGGTGATGTCCTGGTAGTGATGTCCAACGGCGAATTTGATAAAATACAAGAGAAGCTGCGCACCGTACTGACCCAGAGCGCTTAAGCCCTTTGTAATCTCTGTGTCCGTTCCCCTTCCGTTTTACTTCACGCGTCATTGTAGACGCCTTATTTTCGGGCGACTGCGCCGAAAGGACCTCGTTTGTGCTGAACTCATTTAAAAGGGTTTTCCGCTCTACCGCGGGTAATTCGATGGTCGATTACCTAATGATCACTGCGGTGGTGGCTGGGGTTCTTATTCCCATCATCAATGCGACCTTTGGTGATCGGATTATCGCTTCGCTTCAGGGGCAGCGCCAACAGCTGGTGGACTACATTGCACAAACTCCCAAAAGAAGAGTTCCCAACACCTGGTTCTCCCGCGAGCGTATTGGAAACGTCGGAGGAAATGGTGACGTCGGCAAAGGTCCCCCAGATGTCGGAGGCAATCCCCCGGTCAACGGGCCAGGACAGGTGAATGGGCCGGGCAATGTGGGGGGTGCGGGAAATCTAAACACCGTTCGTGATCTCCGTGTGGGGCAGGTCAACGGCCCGGGAAATGTGGGCAGTGGGGCCGCAGGCGGCCGACTGGGAAATGTAGGCAACGTCGGTAATGGCGGCGGCAATGTAGGCAATGGTGCTGCCGGGCTTGGCGGTGGTGGCGGGGGCGGCGGCGGTGGGGGGCAGTCGGGATTAAGTGGCGACTTTTTTCAGAACCAAAATGGTGGTACGGGCGGGGCCGGTGGTGGTGGCGGCGGCGGTGGAGGAAATCAAAATCCGAATGCAGGTCGACGAGGTGGAGGTGCCGGGGGGGGCGACGCAAGTGACTCGGGTAGCGATGGTCGTCCCGAAGACAATGCCGCTAAGGGGAAAAAGGGTGAAGAACGAGGTTCGTCTGAGGGCAAACAAAAAAATGATGCCCAACAAAAGAAACAGGGAGTAGACGGTCTTGCTCAAGCCGAGCAAGAGGATAAGGCACGCGCCAAACCTTTTGACTGGTGGTTTGTAATTAAGGTTCTTATTGTCTGCTTCATCTTGGCCCTCTTGATCCTCATCGGCCTCTCCAACATGAAGCGCGCCAGATAAACCAAGCAAAAAGGTACTTTAGTACCTTTTTGCTTTTGCCTCAGGAAATCGGGAGCCAATTCTGCAGTGTAGAAAAAAAAAGACCATGCGCTACGACGAGGGTCCATAGCGCATGGTCACAGAGAGAACGGCGACGGCATAGGGAAGCACTTCGTTCAGGGCATAGGGGCATTCACCAGAAAAGAGCCGTCGAAAACTCTGCTGAATCGACTCTAGTGAGTCTTGGCTAGGGGACAGGAAAAAAATGTTTGCTCGCGGCACACATACAGAGCAAAGGGTAGGCCAATCTCGACAAGTAAAAAAAGGCTCTAACCCCATGATTTTTATTGGGACAGAAATATTTCCGAAGTCATAACAGCTAAAGAGTACGCAAAAAAGGCGGGCAGTGGTGACGTTTCGTGGATTGCGAACGCAAATAGAATACGGCTTTAAGTGAAGGCGCAACTAGGCAGGCAAAACTATATGTTCGACTACTCAGGATTTAGGAACGTCTCAATACTCAAGTATTTAAGGATATTCTCCTTGCTTACAAATCGACATATTTTGCCTCTGAGCACGGCGTTTAATTTCATTGAGCTTTCTATCGCATCAGCAAATTCATTTAGTTTAGCGATTACGTGGGCTTTCTTTTTCGGTAAACGGTCTTTCAGAACGAAAGCCGCATAGCGGAGCGACCCATTCAGATTTGCTGGGCCAATGTTAGGAACCCGTTTCCCAGTGAACGCCGAAGTGTCTCGTAACTTACCTGCATTTTGCACAAGCTTCATCAACATCTGCATGCTAGCGAACGCCTGATCGGCATCTAGCCACATTCTGATCTCGACATCGTTGGCTCGCACGGGCGTTTGCCACCGATTCATTTCCACCCGAACCACGCCACGATCCACTAGCGTCCACATGCTTTCATCGATGTAAGGTTCGGGAGTGATTTCTACTGCCAACGCACTGTCGTCGTACGGGTGGAGAGTCCCTTCGTATTCATCTACCTCTAATAACTCTTCGAGCGTAATTTTGGTTTCCACAGCTCGTGCGATTAATAGCATTTGTTGCCAGGTCACAGCTTCCACAGGAACGCTCACATGAAAATGGGTTTCCGGGTAGTCGGTTTCCGTATAGAGAAATTTCTTAATGAGATCGTGAAATTTTAAGGGATCCGAGATAGCTCCCTGTTGAATCAGTTCCACCGCCTCTCCTGCACCAAGCGGACCTTGCGTAGTATCGCCCGAGGAAGGTTCATGTTTGGCGTCCACAGGGATGCCGCGGTTATTAAGGGCCATCGTCACCAAAGGGACTAAGGCTTCGGCGAAACGTGTTTTCTCTTTTTCTTTGTGAAAGAGTTCTTTTAGGTAGGAAGGCTTCACGTCCGAAAAAGTGAGAAGTTTGGCAGCTCGCTTCTTTGCATAGAGGTAGCTATTGAGTTCGTCTTCTGACTCACAGCCAAGAATTTTTTTCATCGCAGCTCGGGTCATTTGAAGTTCGGGGTTCTCTTCGAGGACTTTGGCCAATTCAATGCGCGCTTTTGGATCACTGTTGATTAGGGCGAGCACGTCGGATAAACGCCAAAGCTCAGCATCAAAGCCAAACGCAAACGGCTTTTTCCCACTAGGCGTCATTACTGTGATCTTCTTGTGCGTCTTCCAAAATTCTTTCTCGCCTCGGCGACCGCCACTCGGATCTACCACCAATCGATAGCAGGTCGCGGTGGACTCATGTGCCCGAAGGGGCGCCGCGTTCAGATATAGAACGAGTAGAAAAAACGGGAATTTAAGTAGCTTTGCCTTGTGAGGCGCACGATCACAGCCAAGTAGAAACAAAAATACGGATCCCATCAAACCCATCCCCCCAAGGTAACCCAGGAAAAAATCTGTAACCAACGTCGCTGCGAAAGGCAACTTAACTGCGACGCGAAGCGCTGAAAGTTACCCTGAAAAAAACTCTAAGTAATTTTTACACGGATAACGCCAGGCATTAACCTCTGGAAAGGAGAAACAACTGATGCTAGGACTTAGTAATGCGGGGTGTTGGGGTGCATGCTTTACTAATTTCACTGGTCCTTTTTGCGGGCGCTGCGTCCGCTATCAAAATTCCTTGTCATGAAGAAGCCGCGGGCGCGCAACCTAAGAAGCACCGCCGGGTTGATTTTGTCGCCGAACAAAGAGAATTATCAGAAGCTCTTAAAACTCTGATCGCTATCAATCTCCCAAAAGCCATTGCCAGCAAAAGAACTCTGGGAATCGAAATTGAGTTCGGCGGATTGAATTCGCAAATAGCCCTAGAGGCGATGACAGACCTCTTAGGCGGCAAGTTAGATGGAGGAATGATTCACCTCAAGCCGGATGCCAAGCCAGAGATAGTTCGAAGTGTCTATGAATTAGAAATGGCCAAGGGAGAGACCACTTTTTCAGTCGATACCAATGGCGCTAATTTCAAAGTGGCTTCCACAGCAATCGGTTCTTTTTCCTTTCACACCGCAGAATTCAATACCAGATTTGAGGTAGAGACCTTCCTTTCCGGAGTATCGCAGAAGCCTATCAAGCTGAATGACTTTGTTCTGACCCTTGTTGAATTTAAGGCACGTGGAGTGGATGAGAAGGACTACCTTTTTACCTGGGAGAACTGGGGCGTATTGCGTACACCCGGAACCAACTGGATCGAAGGAGTATGGACGCTAGACAAAGCCCGCGAACAAATTCTGGCCTGGCGTGGAAATGATGTCGCCACTCAACCGGATACGTTTATTCGCCAGAGTAAGCTTGGCGACGTCGATGTTCATAGTGAGCCTGTGGGCGCCGGTAAGGCGGGCATCGAAGTGGTAACGCCACCACACACACACGATAAGTTGGTCGAGATTGAAAAATTTAAATCGGCGATCGGTAAGATGGGGGCAAAAGGCGTTGAGAGCGGGTATGCCGCTGGGATTCACGTCAATATTGGCGTTCAGCACGACGCGCCAAACCTGCGTGCCAAGATGGTCCGTCGCATGATCCTTCGCTGGAGTGCAATCCGAAGCGATGTTGTTGCCCGGTTTGCTCCGAGCAACATTCGAGTCTCACCCATAGATGATGACCGCCCGTTCTACGGAGATTACTCGCCGGCCTTTCTTAAAGGGTTGAAAGACCTTGGGGAAGAGGGGGCCACGACAGAGAACATTTTAAAACTTTATGAAATCCATTATCCGGACATGGAGCCTAAATATCGGGGAAAGTGGTTTGACGTGAATCCCTTGCCTTTGCTGTGGGGCAAAGGTCATCGAATTGAAGTCCGGCTCTTTAACTCTGACTTTGGTTCTGGTCAGGAAAATTATTTAAAAGATGCTACGGAATTGGTTTTGTCGATGGTGGAGCAGGCCGCCAATGAGCCGATTCCATAGCTTGTTTGGGTTGAAGTCGTAGTAGCGGGTTTTGGTTTTTTGGGGGGGTATTGGTGAATAGACAACGCTCGTTGTGGGGAACGTTTTCGTTATTTATTTTTCTATTGGGGGTTCAAAATACGGCAATTGCCGCAGATTTTCTTCAGACTGCAAGAACGTTATGGTTTGATCCGGCAACGGCGCCAGAGGTCTCAGCGACTTTGGAACTTCATGGCATCACTCAAGCCGATGCCAAATTTCTCATTCAGAAAGTGGTGGGTGGAATCATAAACGAGAATGAGATCTCGTCTACTGGGGTCGGTAACGTTGCTGTATTTCCAAGAATGATCGATGGGAAAAGAAGTGGCATTGTTGTCTCCTTTAAGAGAATTGGAGCAACTGCTGTTCCAAAGATGGATTCAGTTTGGGCGGAGTTGGCAAAGTCTGGTGCCGGAGCCGAATGGAAAGATCATCCTGCTCAAGCACAAATCACAATTAAATCCGACACGTCGCTGACCGGCGAGTCACTGGCTGCTTTGAAACGTGCCTTTAAGGCTAATCTCACAAACCCTGATCACGTGGGACAGATTCAGGATTTCGGTGGAACTACTAAAGTTGGGAAAAACGGGGCTCCTTACCTTGGCTCTTTCTCTCTTCGTTTGAATGTTCAAGAGGGAAGTCTTAGCGCCCCATTGGCGCAGGCAATGGGAATTTACCAAGCGAGTGCGAAATTTGGTGCTATTGATCACGACCATTGGGTGCGCTCTACCACGGGGGTAAGTGTCGAGATGCTAAGCGAACTTCGTGCGGAGTTTCTCCGCCGAAGAAGAGGACAGACCACGCAGCCGGTAATCACTCGCTACCTCTTAGGAGATCCGGAAAATAAATTTGCCGCCGGTACCCGCTGGACCGTTCTCAGACCAGCCATTCCTGGAGTCGTAGGTGTGATGCGCGCGGATCAACAAGGCGAGCGGCCACTGATTTTGCGGCCGGGGGCCGTCGTTTGGCACGCCCGGGTTCACCATCAAAATAATATTCTCGGAGATATTAATCCTGCACTCGTCAACGGCGACTTGACCTCTTTAATGACGAGTAACAAATGGTTTGAGGCACTTTGGTTTAATAAATATTTGCCAGGTGCTTTCTCACGAACGGAGAATTTGGACGACATCGTTCGAGAAAAGAATCTCGATACACAAAATGTGGACCAAGTGCTCGCTGAATTGGGGCGGCGATTTCCCAAAGGATGGGTTTTAAAAGCAGTGAAGGAATCCAATACGGGAAAATTTATCATCACCGACAAGCTGAACGTGGTGAAATTGATTAAAGAGTACCGGGAGAGTGATTTTGAAGCTTTCTATTCGAAATCAGTGATCGAATCTGCCGGTCAAGATGAAGACATTCTTACCGAACGACTGCAAAAGCACGCCTGTTACCTTGGCTGGAAAGTCGCACTTTTTCTCAAGGATCCCCGCATGGTAATTGCTCAAGAGCGTGTAAATATCGTAAAGGAATTTCGCGTAGAGGCGATTTCTGGACGAGTTCTTGGGTCTCTTTCCACGCTCGATCGTTATGCCCATGGATGGGTGAAATCAGAGCGGCAGTTACCGTCGACGACGGATGCGGAAACGATCGCCAGAGTTGAGGCCTATACTCAGGGACTTTTAGATAGGCTTCCTCCGGAATTAAGGGGAACTCCTTTTGCCTTTGACGTCGCTCTTTTAAAGGAGGGAAGCTTTATCGTAATCGAATCCAACGCCGGCCCGGAATCGGGATATTTGGCAGACTATCTATTCTCAGTTCGGGCATTGGATAACTTACTTCGCGACTATGACAAGCTTTCCAGCGCAGGGAAAATTGTCGCCACGGGGATGGGGCCTGGCGAAATGGCTCGGCACCTCGATACTCTGTTTCGAGAATGGAAATTAGATCCTACCATTCACTGGCCTCAGGCCAAGGTGCATCGTAAGTGGGATGGAAAAAGAAAACATGTAGTCGACATCAACTACGAACGCACAACAATGCCGGCAGATTTTTATAAGCCCCAGCCGTCGGCACGCGAGGGATGTCCCGTGCATGTGGCGCGGCCCGGGTGAGGTGCCTAATTTTTATCCACGCTAAAGCTCCTCCTGTTAGTTATAAACTGTGATTGCCCCGAGTATTTGGCTAAAAAGCAAATTATTTCCCTAGAAACATGCGGCCAAAGCCCCGGCTAAAATCGTACAGCGGCCTACTAGTGCCTTTGCTGTTGCGAGGCCCGACGAAATAAAAGGATGCGATAACGCAACATAATCGCGCCGCGACATACAATCTTGCTCATTGAATAAAAGGATCTTCAAGAAAAGCCGATAAGTTCGGCATGAAGATCCTTGTATTGTCCACTCTCAGCTTACTTGCGCAATTTGCCGCGGCGCGAGGCGAACTTCCCAAGGAAAAACTCACCCTCATTCGCACCATCCCCCACAGTGGGTATTCCGAAGGTTTGGATTTTTATGAAGGTTTTTTGTGGCACACCTTGCCAAAAGAAATCCTAAAAATTGATCCCAAGGACGGTTCTATAGTCGCCCGGTTTCCTCCTGCCTCGGAATATAATGAAAGCCTTATGTGGTTTAAGGGAATGCTTTACGTCCTTAGTTATTCGGACAACGGGATTTACCGGGGAAAGCTAGAGGGAGCAAAACTGCAGTTTGAGAGAGTGGGGACCACTCCTGAGGCTCATGGCTGGGGAATTACTCATGACGGGACCGATATTTACATTACCGGTAATTACAGTCGTCAAATATATCGAATGAACCCAAAAGACTTTTCAATTAAATCCACAACCGTCGCTGAGATTAGCGATGTAGAAGATTTGGCTTGGGATGGGGATAGCGTGTGGGCCTCTAGCTTTACCGCTTACCGCGGTTCCGTTTTTCGCATCAATATTAAGACGGGGAAAATCGCGAGCCTCTATGAACTTCCTGACGCGGAACAATGTCCGGTCATTGATGGCATTGCCAAAGAGGGAAATACGCTTTGGATTACGGGAAAGAATTGCCCTGCCATCTTTAATGTAAAAATCCCAAGTGCCGCTCGACTGATTGTTTCAAAAAAGTAGTTTTTTCAAACTTAGTAGGCAAAAAAATCCCCCAAGGCAAAAGCCAAGGGGGATTTTTTAGGGGTATGGTCTTACTGAATCTGAACTTGTTGGGTTTCCATGTTGTATCCCGTCGCAGTCAGCATGGTGCCGGACGGTAGGTTGCCGACAAAAGACAACACCGCATTCCCTTGCTCATTCGTGCTGCCTACAGAAATTAGGCCGGTTTCAAGATTGGAAAGGGCAACGGAAACGCCTTTAGTCCGTTTCCCTTCCACAACTACTTCCACCTCATAACCACCGGAAATGGCGCGTACTTCGTGCCGGAGCGTGTAGCTCTCAGGCGCCGAGGTGCGGATGACCAACGAGGGATCTCCAAGAAGGTTGTACCATTTCAAATTGTCTAACGTATTGGCGCCAGTTCCCATTTTTTCAAATAGATAGAGCTGACCGGCCAGTACACTTCCACCCAAAGAAGGAATTTTTTTCTCAAAGTGGTTTTTTGCCACGCCGACTGACATCACCGCAGGCTCGTGCCAGCTAATGTTGACCGATCCGCCGTAGTAAGCGACCGCTCCTGAAGTCTGATGATTCACCCAGGCTTTGCCAATGCAACGAGAGAGATTTACCCACGACGCATTTTGGCAGGCTACATCGATGATGATGGGACGTTTGTCACCGTTCTCAAGGCTATCAACGGTAGACACATTGAAGCTGTCGTTCGTCGATCCCCAGGAGGTGCCGCTGCCGTGACCAAAATAGCTCAGCCAGCTGCGTCCTTCATTGAGCGCACCTTTAATATTTGCGGCAGTTGCCGTTTTCTCAGCTTGATAGAATCCATCCACCTTGGTGTAGGTTCCGGCCTTTAAGGCGTCGGCGACTTGGCCCGCATACTCTTTATCCGAAGGGTTGGATCCTTCATTAGAAGCAATGGTAGTGGCTTGTGTGTACCAGCTTCCTTGCGAGGGATTTCTTTCGTACTGAACCCAATGTTTCACCTGGTTGGTTACTTCGGCCTCATTATCAGCGACGAGCCGTCCGTAAAAAACGGAGGGAATCTTTTCATCGCTTCCTAATAGCGAGTAAGACCAATCAGACGCCGCACTGCCTGATCCAGTGGATTCCTTAAAGGTAGGAGCGGTGTCTTTATTACCTACGAATAGCAGGTACGTCGGTTTTGCCGATCTTTGGGTGTACTTACTTTTTAGAAATTTTTTGATCTCCTCTTTAGTTCCCCCAGCCTCTGTCACCGTGAAGACCTCGACCGCCATTCCGCGAGCTTTTTTCCAGGTCACTAAGTCAGTAATGGAGCTGGCTAGGCTGTCGGCCGTAACGATCCAGAGAGTCTCTGGTCCACGCTGAGCTCTGACCATGGGCAGGCCATTGCCGTTTACTGTGGCATTCTTAGCAAGCTGGTACATCGCCGCTGGCATTTCAAGATCCGCCGCGCGTCCCACTTGCTGGAAGTGAACGCGAACGAGTACCTCGGAATTGACGACGATTTGCCGTGTCTGTGGTCGAAAACGAATAGGATAGAAGGCGACGCGCGCTAATTTTAACCCGTTTAGATTTCCCACCGTTTCAAGTTTAAGATTAGAGGCAGGGAAAGTTGCCTGGCCATCATAAACCTCACGGTTGAATTCAAAGCCCTCCTCACGGCTGCCTCCGCAACGAAACTTTCGTTGTGCAGGCTCCACAATGACCGCATCAACCACGGACTCACGCTCTTGTACCTTCTCTAGAACCGCTTCATACCCTTCGGGGATAGCGATCAAGCTTCCGGTCATCGGCACGTTTGGTAGGCCTGGCTGAGACAGCGTGTTCAGGCCGCGGGCCTCTACTCGTTGAAAGCCATCGTCAGCCACACTGATGTCCACCTGAGGAATCTTAAGGTGAAGCTCTAAAGAGCTTGGGCCACGTGCGTTAGAGAAAAGACGGCTGCTAACTTCAGCGCCGCCAGACCGTGTAGTCACTGGATAGGAAAGGCTTTCGGCCATTCCGGTTACAGCAACGGCAAGTCCTGCCACAAAAAGCAAGGGTCGAACCATGGAACCTCCGCATGCGGGAAACCCGCAAGATTGGTTTGGTGCGAGACACACTTTCGCGTGTCCGTTATTTTAGAAAAAGGAAATGTGCGGTTCGGCTAAAGACGAAATGGAGCTTTATGAATAACGTAAAGTTATCACACTGCGAAGTGGATGGGTAGGAATGACGTTCGGCGTAAATTTAAATTGCGTTAACGATTGTAAGGGGTGGTTCTATAATAGTGGGCAGAGAACCCCGTAAATGACACAAAAAAATCCTGAAAATAGTGAAGCCCACCGCGCATGGTGGATCTTACCGGCGCTTCTTTTTT
>JAYVQZ010000047.1:0-11837 GCA_043776735.1 Deltaproteobacteria bacterium
TCCCCTTTTTTCAGAGCTTGAACGTAGGCTTGGCAGTCAGGCACATCTTCATTAAGAGCAAATTCGACCCCTTTGCTCATGGCTCGTAATTCCCCAAGATTAGAGAGCATCCGATTGCGGTACATTTTTGTCCATCGTTGGGCCATCATTCTTAACGACTCCATGTTGGGCAAAACTGACTCGCCCTTTGGGGCGTCATCGTCGTAGCTCAAAGAGATCTGGTTAATAGCCGTCTTTTCTCCAACCTCGACGGCTTTCTTTTTAACGTCATCAAGCAATTCCCATCGGGACAAAACTTCTGTGTTTAATTTTCCATCGACATCCAGTACGGAGCCCCCGTCTTTGGTGTCCACCTTCCAAATTTTAAATTGGCCACCGGCACCGCCAGTAGCAGACGCGACTTTTTTCCATTCGCGCCCAATAGCGCCTTCTAAGGGGGATTGATCAGCTCCAAAACCGTGAGGAGACACATAAGGATCTAGCCAGCGATCGCAATAGCGTCCCCCGACCCAACTCTGACAGGTGCTGTAAACATTACTGTGGTAGGTGGTCGTGGAAAGAAAGGAGTTACCATCGTTAGAGTTGAAACTTTTGCCGCCATTTCCGGCACTATCGGGAAAAGAGGTTTCCTTCATATCCAGGGTCTGACTTAGGCGGACCAGCTTGTCGCCCAGCTTTTTTTGAGCGTCAAGATCGGAGTCGGCAAGTACCGGCAAGGCAAGGAGCAAAAAAAACACTCCCGTTAGCCACTTGGTTGATCGTCGCCCCAATTGCATTCTCAACTCCCCTTAGTGTTTACTAAAGCAACCCTGATACCAAGTTAAGATATTGAATTTTAACAATAAAATTATGTATCCTGGGCCCTCAATTTGGGAGCATACCGACAGAGGACAGCCAGCCTTCAAGCGATTCAAGGGGTTAGGCTGTCTAAACGGCTGACAGCTAACTTGTCTAAAACCTAGGGGGTTGGTAGCCCTTAATCCCTATGCAATTGACCCCAATGCTCAGCCAATACCTCGAAATCAAAAAGAGGTTCCCTGACTCCATCCTTTTTTATCAAATGGGCGACTTCTTTGAGATGTTCTTTGAGGATGCTCTTGAGGCGGCTCCTTTGCTTGAGGTGCAGGTCACCTCTCGCGACAAAAATGCCGTCAATCCCATTCCTATGTGTGGAATTCCGATTCATGCCCTAAGCACCTATCTTCCCAGGCTGCTGGCACATGGAAAGAAGGTAGCGGTTTGTCAGCAGTTGGAGGACCCGTCCGCGGCAAAAGGGATCGTAAAACGTGACGTGACTCGCGTATTCACTCCCTCATTAGTTGCCGATCCGGAGATGGTGTCTCCCGACGCACGCAACATTCTCTTTGCTCTTGCTCCTCAAGAAGAGGGGATGTCAGTTTGTCTGGTCGATCTTTTAGCCTCTGAAGCCAAGACCGGTGAGGTCTTTTCCAAAGATGCCTTTCTTGATCTCTTTCATGAATGGCAACCAAAAGAGGTTCTGATTTCTGCGGAGATCTTAGAGAACGAGTTTTATAAAGAGGTTCACCGTCTTTTCCCCTCCCTTGCCATTACGGTTCGGGATAAATATTTTTCAGGCAATTCGGCGTCCGAACGCGCATGGAATGCCGTCAAAAATTATTTGAGTGAGACGCAAGGTCCAGCCGCAGCCAATTTGCCCGAACCGGCTCCCTTGTTAGGAACGGAAAACCTACGAATGGATTCGGCAACGGTGCATGCGCTATCGGTAGTGCGCACGCCGTGGAAAGACGAAATGTGTCTTTCTGATGTTTTAGACGGGACTTCCACATCGATGGGCCGACGCCGCTTAAAAGAATGGCTCCTTCATCCTCTGGCCACTTTGGATGCTATTGGGGAACGCCATGATGCCGTTGAAAATTTTTTAACCAATGACGGTCTTGCCGAGTATATTCGCGAGCATCTCAAATCGCTCCGTGATCTTGAGAGGCTGGCTTCTAAATCAAATTTGGGACTGGCTTTGCCCAAAGACCTTGTGGCAGTACGAGAAGTTTTAGGACGCTTACCGGGAATTAAAGCGATGCTGGCTAAAGCAAAAGCCCCTCGCTTACGGAAATTAGGAGCCGAACTCGATTTGCTTGAGGCGACGCAGGATCTACTTACACGTGCGTTGCTAGACGATCCCAGCAATGGGATTCGAGAAGGAGGAATTTTCCTTGATACCTACCATCCCGAAGTTGGGGAGTATCGTTCTCTGTCTCATGATGCCAAGAGTTTTATTGCGGCAATGGAAGTTCGAGAACGCGAGCGCACTGGCATCACCTCATTGAAAATAAAGTTTAGCCGGGTTTTTGGTTACACGATCGAGGTCACCAGGAGTTATCTGCAGCGAGTTCCCGCAGAGTATAAACGCAAACAGACCATCGCCAACGGCGAGCGCTTTGTGACGGATGAGTTAAAGCAGTTTGAGGAAAAAGCGATCAGTGCAGAGTCACGCCTCTCGGCTTTGGAAGAGGCTCTGTTTATTGAAATTCGAAAACGGATTGCTGCGGTGTCGCCGCGGTTACTTCACAATGCGCGGCTCCTTTCAGAACTTGATGTGCTCCAAGGCTTTGCCAAGTGTGCCAAAGAGAATCGCTACCGTAGGCCTGAAATGACACTAGAAGACCCGCTGGTTATTCGGGAGGGGCGCCATCCTGTTTTAGAAACCTTGCTTCCCGCCGGAGAGTTTGTCCCTAACTCTACGGAAATGTCGGAGACGGCGCGCACATGGCTTATCACTGGTCCAAACATGGCCGGGAAATCCACCATCATGCGGCAGGTCGCGTTGATCGCATTAATGGCCCAGGCAGGATCTTTTGTTCCGGCAACCTCGGCACGGCTTCCCCTTTTTGATGCCATTTTTACGCGAATTGGAAGTTCGGATGACCTCACACGCGGTCGCTCCACGTTTATGGTCGAAATGGCAGAGGTCTCTCGCATCCTTTCCAAAAGTACCCACAGAAGCCTAATACTAATTGATGAGATTGGGCGGGGAACTAGCACGTACGACGGTTTGGCGTTGGCTTGGGCAATTTTGGAATACGTTCATCTTGAAGTGAAGGCTAAAACCCTGTTTGCCACTCATTTTCATGAGCTTACCGGTCTAGAAAAGACCTTAAGTGGGCTCATAAACAAAAACGTATTGGTGGAACGCTTTAAGGAAGAGGTAGTGTTCCTCCATCGGCTCGGAGATGGCGCCTGTAGCCGAAGCTATGGGGTTGATGTTGCTAGACTTGCTGGTCTGCCTTCGAAAGTCCTTTCTAGAGCGGGAGAAGTGCTTCGCCATCTGGAAAGCCAACAAGAAAGGGTGGGTCGAGTAAGAAGCAAAGCGTTAGATATCCCCGACAAACAAATGCTTATTTTTGGCGAGCCAAAATCCCCGGAAACGCTTACCCTGATTGAATCTTAATAAAGTGAAAAAAACTGCATTGACTTAAGAATTCACTGAAAATATCACTTAGCAATCCAATATTTAGCTATTGGGTCCATGCATAGCATTTCGATCACGAGTTACTGGCCGTATTAACTACTGCTTAGACCTCCCGAAATCTATCCACAGCCTGTGGAAAAAGCTGTCCTATACGTTGACGTTACCGCTCCGTTCTTTTAAGTTGTGGGACGCCGAGTTACGTTTAATATTCTAACTTCATTGAATTTTTTACGGCGCGTGTCATCCCATGTCAGAAAAAAAGGACCTAAAAGAGAGCTACGAAGTTATCCACAGCCCCTGTGCACAGAATGAGATTTCAGTCTCTGTGGTGCTGGTGCGACCGGAAAATGGAGCTAACGTAGGTTCGATTGCCCGGGCGATGGCCAATTTTGGCGTAAAAAGCGCCTTAACGATCGTGGGAAGTCCCCCGTCAATTATCGATTGTGAGAGTCGTCGCTTGGCGGTTCACGCAGGCGCAATCCTAGATAACGCCACTTTTTTTAAAAATCTGGATCAGGTCTTTGGGGGCCGCTCTAAAATTCTTCGACTCGCGGCAACAGCACGTATTGCGTCGTCGAATCGCGCCCATCCGCTTCGAGTAGAACAGGCGATTGCACGAGCGGTGGAAAAGGCCCATGCCGGGGAGCTCGAAGAGGTATTTTTAGTCTTTGGCTGCGAAAGCGACGGTCTCTCAAATGACGAGGTCGCCGCCTGCGATCTCGTAGCCAGCATTCCTTCTTCGCAACAGTACCGTTCCATTAATTTAGCGCAGGCCGTTGTGATTTTTCTCTATGAGTGGAACCGTTCGTGGCTTCTTGAAGCGGAAAAGCCGGTGACAGTTTCTCGCGGTCAAAAACAAAAGCTCATCGCCCATTTCCTAATACTGGCCGAAGAGGTTGGTTTTGTCCTACCCGGTGACCCCTTTAAGATGCGACCGCGTCTGGAGAGCATACTCTCGGCCCTCCCCCCACACGTTCCCGAAGTGCGCACCCTTCATGGATTGCTCGATCAGATCTCCCGAAGCCTCAAAAAGGGAGCCCCTGATGTTAAGGGAAGATTCCGGCATTATTGGAAAAATGAGGATAACGAGTTGATTTCGGGCCAAGAGCCCCTAGCTTAATAATTTTTGGAGTGTTGCCATGACCCCTGACGAAAATAAACCAGATTCCGATGAAAACGGCTTTGAAGACGAGGCCGGCGAAGGCCAGAAGCCGATAAAAGACGTGGGCGAGGCCACTTCGGGCGCGACTGACAAAGAGACCCAAATTGCCAATGAGCTCCTCTATTTGAGAGCTGAGTTCGACAACTACCGAAAACGAATTTTGCGCGAACAGGACACTGCCATTCGCTTTGCCAATGAGAGGTTAATCCGCGAAATGATTCCAGTCGTGGCACTTTTTGATAGGGCTAACCAGAATGCCGATTCCATCAAGCCCAAGCTTGAAGGGAACTCGTTGCAGAAGGAAGTCTTCTCTTTCATGGTAGGCGTTGAGATGACCCACAAAGAGCTGCTCCAGACATTACAGAAAAATGGGGTAGAATTTGTAGGCGCCAAAGGCGAGGCTTTTGACCCACAGCGGCACGAGGCGATCTCAGAAATAGAAACTGGGAACTCCACCGAAGTGGGAACCGTAATGGAGGTGGCGCAACGCGGCTGTCTCTTTAGCGGACGTCTGTTAATGCCTGCACAAGTAGTTGTGGGTAGAGCAAAATCCTAATTCCACCTGAGCGAGCAGATCATGAGCAAACGAGATTATTACGAGATTCTGCAAGTCGCTCGCACGGTCAGCGAAGAAGATTTGAAGAAAGCCTTCCGCAAGATGGCTATTCAGCACCATCCCGACAAAAATCCAGGGGATAAGGTTGCCGAAGAGAAATTTAAAGAATGCAATGAGGCCTATCAGGTTCTAAGCGATCCCCAAAAGAAAGCGGCTTACGATCAGTTCGGGCACGCGGGCCTAGGTGGTGGTGGTTTCGATCCTGGTTTTGGAAGTTTTACCGACATTTTTGACAATCTTTTCACTGATATTTTTGGTGGTGGTGGAGGGCGTTCTGCGCGCGGTGGCATTGATCTGCGTTATCAAATGGAGATCACCTTTGAAGAGGCGGCGTTTGGCGTAGAGAAAAAAATCAATTTTGAAAAAGAGGCCTCCTGCGAAACCTGTCTTGGATCGGGGGCTAAGGCCGGGACCAAACCCAAGGCGTGCAAACAATGCAAAGGCACGGGCCAGGTACGTTTTAACCAAGGTTTTTTTGTGATGACCCGGACCTGCTCAGCCTGTTCGGGACGGGGCGACATCATTGAAGAAAAATGTGCCGACTGTCGGGGCAATGGTCGCACCAAGAAAAAGACCGAGGTCTCAGTCAAAATTCCAGCTGGTATTGATTCGGGGCAGCGCCTTCGCTTAAAGGGCGAGGGAGAAGCTCAGTCACCTGGTGGTGTGTCTGGGGATCTTTACGTAGAAGTGGTCGTTCAAGAGCACGCCCTTTTTAGACGCGAAAACGAACACATCATTCTCGAAATGCCAATCAGCCTGGTTCAGGCCTCCCTTGGGGCTGAAATGGAAGTTCCGACCATTGGGGGAACTACGCCACTAAAAGTCCCCGCAGGGACACAAAGCGGCGAGCTTTTCCGTCTAAAAGGGAAAGGTATCCGCCGGTTGAATGGTTCGGGTTTTGGCGACCAAGTGGTCCGGGTTCATGTGGAAGTGCCACAAAAGCTAACCCGCCGGCAAAGGGAACTCTTGGAGGAGTTCGAGAGAGAGGGTAGCATCGACTCTCAACCTGGGGTTTCTAGTTTCGCAAAAAAATTCCGTGAAATCTTTCGTACCTAATCATAAGAGCCTGCAACCAACGTTTGGATTTGCCATGAAACTCTCTGTCACTTCACGATGGGTCTCCTTTTTCTTTGTTCTAGGAATGGTCGTCTGGCTGTCAGGATGCGCTGGTAAGCGAGTGCAGGGTGGAGGAATCGAGCCCGGAGATTTCCGCGGTCAGAAAGTAGAACCAGAGGCGCGCCAGATTTTTCAACAGGCAGAAAAGGCGATGGCGCAGCGTAACTATGACGAGGCCCGGCGTCTCTACACTTTATTGCGGCAAAAACACCCCAAGGGTAAAGCCGCCATGATTGCGACTTATCGTTTGGGCTCGGTCCATTACTACCAAGAGGAATATCCCCTGGCCTCACGGGAATTTGAAATCTTTCTCATGCGTTACCCGAAGAGTGAACTGACCTTCGATGCCAATTACAATTTAGCCGCTAGCGAATTTCAGCAGGGTCGCTACGATCGGACTCGGCTTATCTTATCCAAATTAAAACCAGGTGAGACGCAATCGCAGGGACCACGCCGCGCCGAAGTGGTCTATTCGTTGATAGCACAGTCAAGTATCGCCATGGGGCGCCACACCGATGCCGTACGCGCTCTTTCTCAGCAAATGGCGCTGCCGCAAGACGAGGCAAAACGAAGTGCTTTACTCGAGCGGACGGAATCTGAAATCACCAAAATGGCCGATCAAAACGAGCTAGAACAGTTACAGACAGAGATTTCTGATCCGATGGTAAAGAGCCGGATTTCAGCCCGACTCGCCCAGTTTCAGCCGGTGGGCCCTGGCGAAATGCCGCTGCCTCCGGCCTCTTCAGTACCCAAAGCGGTCGACGCCGATCTTGGCGCGGCGCCAGCACTTAACGGGGCTGGTTCCATGGGAGAAAAAACACACGTCGGCGTGGTGCTTCCCCTTTCCGGGAAGTACTCCGCCTATGGAAAACGGGCACTTGATGGAATCATGTTGGCCTCAGGGGCATTTTCCAGAGAAGGCGCTTCACCGATCCGGTTGTTTGTTGAGGACTCCGGTGGCAACCCCATCACCGCTCAACAGGCTGTGGAGAAATTGGTTCGCGAAAATAAAGTCATTGCGATTTTAGGGCCCCTTAGTTGGAAGGAGGCTGTGGCCGTTGCTGAAAAGTCTCTTCAGCTTGGAGTTCTCAATCTTTCTTTGGCGGGAAAAGAAGGAATTTCGGAAAAGGGTCCCTATCTTTTTCAGAACGCTCTGACCCCTAAGGTTCAGCTTGAAAACCTGGTTCACTATTGCGTGGCTGTGAAGGGCTACAAGCGCTTTGCCATCCTTGCTCCTAATAGCACCTATGGAAAAGACATGGCCTCTCAGTTTTGGGACCTCGTGGAGGCACAAGGAGCCAAGGTGGTTGGCTATCGGCCTTACGCCGCTGAGGAAAAAGATTTTCAAGTGGCGATCCGTGATCTTGTCGGATTGGCCAACCCACGCCTTCGGCGAATGGAATGGGCGAAACTACAGGCCTATGTAAAAGAACAAAAAGAAAAGACAGGGAAAGAGCCAAAATCTAAGCTCCCACCGCTAGTTGATTTTGACGCTCTTTTTATTCCTGACGGCCCCAAAGCAGCGGCTACCATTGCCGCCAGTTTGAACTACCTTGATGTCTTTTCCGTTCCTTTGTTAGGGACTACAGAATGGAACAGCGAGTTGCTCTATCGACGTGGGGGACGCTCTGTGGAAGGAGCGATGTTTCCTGGGGGCTTAAGTAACAGTACGAACAACCCTGCGCAAAAAGAGTTTATAAAATTCTTTTCGGAAAACGTGGGAAATAGTCCGGACCTACTTGCGGTTCAGGCCTACGAAGCCATGGCACTCATTCTAAGTGCTATGCGCAATGCCGGGGCGGGAAGAAACGATCTGGTGAATCAGCTCAGTTCTGTGAAAGATTTTCAAGGACCGTTAGGCTCCTTAGTTTTTGATTCCAGTCGAATCGCCAGACGTAAGATGCCGGTCTATCAACTTGAATCTGGTGGACACATCGTCGAGCAAAATTGAGACCAACAGTAGTGCTAATTTTGGTAGTGGATTTCTCCCCCGCTCTCTTGTAGTCACCGAATTCCTCGTAGAATAGGCTCTACTAACATTGGTTGCTGCAGTTTGGGTATTTTGTTAAAATCTTAATATCAGATCGACTCTAGTTGCTAATTTTGAGCGACAGCCAGTTCAATCCTTTCATTAGATGAGTTAAGGCGCAACGCAGCAGGCAGGAGCGGTAATTCAATTTATCGTCTCTTCGAGTCGTTCCTCGTGTCCCTTTCCGGGACCAAAAATCATAAGCAGACATCAAAACTCTTCTCGAACCTGGAGAACCGCCTAATGAAAAAGAAGGAATTAATTCGTTTTACCGATCGGCTGCTTGAGGAAAAGGCCCGCATTCTCAACATGCCCGGCCGTATCCGAAAAGAGGAGCTGCAGCTTAGTACCGACGATCTTGCTGACGAAGCCGATCTGGCCTCTAGCGGACTCACCCAAAGCATGAACATTCGTCTCAGGGACCGAGAGACGTTGCTCTTGAGAAAGATCGAAGAGGCCCTCGGTAAGATCGAACGTAATGAATTTGGTATTTGCGAAGGGTGCGAAGAGTCAATCGAACCAAAACGCCTTGAAGCTCGCCCTATGGCTGAGATGTGCATTCGTTGTAAAGAAGCTGAGGAACTTGTCGAGCGCACTCAGCAAGCTTCCCCTCGCGCAGTGGCCTAAATTACCCTCGTTTGGCCTCGAATTGCTAGTGGAGAAGGTGCTTTGCACCTTCTCCAAACAGCCCCCTCCTTTGTTGCCATGCGTAACTAAATTCTGTCGCGTGAAACGTGACAGAATTTATCCCGAGCCGGCTTCGGCGAAGGATCCCGTCCTCTCCAAATACAATCCTAAAGAACGCCTCTTTTAATTCCGATAAATCATTTGACGGTCACACCACCTGCTTAGGGGGAAATTTATGGGCAACGAGATCTCAGAGCACGACGAGCTTGTCATCCCGGATGAGCTACCGCTCCTTCCGATAAGGGACGTAGTTGTCTATCCCTACATGATCATTCCGCTCTTTGTGGGACGAGAACCCTCAATTCGCGCGGTAAATGAGGCGCTTGCAAAAGATCGCCTCATCTTTCTTGCCGCACAGAAAGAGGTTACCGATGAAAACCCGAGTGCAGAAAGCATTTTCCCCATTGGCACGATCTCAATGATCATGCGAATGAGAAAGCTTCCGGATGGGAGAGTGAAAATTCTCGTTCAAGGATTGATGAAGGGTACCGTACTAAATTTCCAGCAAGAAAAGCCATTTTTTGTCGCTCAAATTAAACAGATCAAGGAGAAACCAGCCTTGAGAGAACAAGTAGAAGTCGAAGCGTTGATGCGAACGGTACGAGAAAACCTCGAAAAGGTAATCTCAATGGGCCGCATGCTCTCCCCTGACATTTTGATGGTGGTCGACGACATCAACGATGGTGGACGACTTGCCGACCTGATTGCGTCCAATCTGGGCCTTAAGGTTGAAGATGCTCAAGGCATCTTAGAACAATTTGATCCGTTCGACCGGCTGAAGAAGGTTAATGAGATCCTGGTGAAAGAACTTGAAATACTGGCCATGCAGGCCCGTATTCGGTCTCAAGCCCGGGACGAGATGACCAAAAGCCAGCGCGAATACTTTCTTCGCGAACAGATTCGAGCCATTAAAAACGAACTTGGCGACACAGAATCCAAGTCTGAAGAGATTGGGGAGCTTCGCACTAAGATTGAAGCCTGCAAAATGCCTCCCGAAGTTTATGAAGAGGCAATCAAACAGGTCGGTCGCCTAGAGCGGATGCACCAGGATGCCAGCGAGGCAACCATCGTGCGGACCTATTTGGACTGGATCGTGGATATTCCATGGAGCAAGTCCACCGAAGACACTTTGGATCTCAATGAAGCTCAACGGATCCTCGATGAAGACCATTTCGATTTAAGAAAGATTAAAGAGCGCATCCTCGAGTTCCTGGCGGTACGTAAGCTCAAGCCGAAGATGAAGGGGCCAATTCTTTGTTTCGTAGGACCTCCGGGCGTTGGTAAGACGAGCTTAGGTAAATCAATCGCACGCGCCATGGGGCGAAAATTTGTACGAATCTCCCTTGGGGGAATCCGTGATGAAGCCGACATTCGGGGCCATCGCCGTACTTACGTTGGGGCGATGCCAGGCCGGATTATTCAAGGGCTCAAACAGGCGGGTTCATCAAATCCAATCTTCGTATTGGATGAGATTGACAAGCTAGGACAGGACTTCCGTGGTGACCCAGCGTCAGCACTTTTGGAAGTTTTGGATCCCGAGCAGAATTTTAGCTTCCGTGATCATTACCTCAACCTTCCCTACGATCTTTCCAATGTGATGTTTTTAGCAACAGCAAATTTAATGGATACCGTGCCATCAGCATTGCGGGATCGAATGGAAGTGATTCAGCTTTCTGGTTACAGTCAGGAAGAAAAACTTCAGATTGCAAAGCAGTTCATCATCGGGAAACAGCGTGAAGAGAATGGTTTGAAACCTGAACAAGTTGAAGTCACTGACAAAGCGGTTGCTCGTATCGTCAATCAGTACACTCAAGAAGCTGGCTTAAGAAATTTGGAGCGCAACGTTGCGGCGATTTTCCGCAAAGTGGCTCGCAAGATTGCTTCTACGGATACTAAGCTGCCTAAGATTTTGGTTAATGAGTCAGCGATTCCAAAGTATCTCGGTCCTCCTCGTAATTTGAAAGAGGAAGAGCGTGAGTACGATGAAATTGGAGTTGTTACCGGGTTGGCTTGGACGCAATTCGGAGGCGAGATTCTCAACATCGAAGTTACCATGATGCGAAAAGCCGGTGGTGGTTTGACCCTTACTGGTTCGCTTGGTGATGTAATGAAGGAGTCGGCGATGGCCGCACTGAGTTACGTGCGAAGCAAAGCAGCGCAGTACGGAATCGATGAGAAAGTATTCTCACGCTACGAAATTCACGTTCACGTCCCTCAGGGAGCGACACCAAAAGATGGTCCTTCAGCAGGTATTACCATCGCTACCGCCATTCTCTCCTTGTTGACTGGTAACCCCATTCGCAAAGATGTAGCAATGACGGGCGAAGTAACGCTTCGAGGTAAGGTGCTTCCCATCGGTGGACTTAAAGAGAAAACATTGGCGGCCTTACGACACGGTGTGAAGACGATTATCATACCGTACCGCAACCACAAGGATCTCGATGAAGTGCCTAAGCGACTAAAGAAGAAAATGACCTTCTTGCTCGCAAAGGAACTTCATGAAGTGCTTAGTTACGCGCTTGTGAACAATCCCTTTGAGTGGGCTAAGCAGGTGCCGCCGACCTCTGCAGACGACGACGGAGATGGTCAAGCAAAGATTCCTCGCAGCGCTACGGCAGTGGAACGCGCCGCTTAATAAAAAAGTTTCAATTAACACTTCGCGTCCTACGCAATATTTCATTGCATAGGACGCTTTTTTTTTGTTAACAAATCCACCGGAAAAATTCCTTGTTTTCAATTTCAGTCGCGCTAAGTTATTGAATTTGCTGCTAGGCGTTCG
>JAYVQZ010000048.1:0-11813 GCA_043776735.1 Deltaproteobacteria bacterium
TCTAAGGAAGGCGTGCGGATCTCCAAATAGCCAAACGTTGTCATGACCTCGCGCAGTTTTTTCTCCACAAACTGCCACCGGGCCAGCTCGTCCCCGAAGAGGTCATTCATCCCACGGACTGCTCTAATCTCCACAAAGTCTCCTAAGAACCTTCAAATATTCGTCAAAAATACTCGACTATTTTTGAGTCAAAAAACCACAGCTTACCGGCTTAGGCGCAACGCGGCAAAAACTCAATAAAATAGCTAAGAAGCCAAGATAACACACCTAAAATATGTTTAAGGGGAAAGGCCTAATTTCCCTAGGGTTTGGCCTGGTGACAATTATTGCTATTTGACACATTGCATTAATGCCCGTATAACTCACCAGGTTCCCAAACCATCTGCCCGTAAGCTGTGTAAAACAAACCAATTTTGTCTATCTAAGGAGAAACGAATGCGAGTCCGTTATTTCGGATTTCTATTGCTTGCACTCACGTCTTTTGCGGCGCGGGGCGAGGGTCACGGCTACGTACCAGTACCCAACCCAGAGATGCTGTTGGAACATCTAGTTCGCCACAGTGATCTCCTGGTCACCAATATTAACCTCACTCGAGCCAGCGGATTCCGCGTCGAGAATGTGGTAGTTCAAGCGTTCCAAGCACAGCAAACTTGGGGGGGAAACTTTTATAGCAGTGTGATTGCTGGCGGTCCAGCTGCTGTCAGAGCTCCTCAAATGCCTGACTTCGTCGGGTTTTCCGTTGGGCAGATTGCCTACACTTTCCGTATGAAAGTGATCGCTCTCTTCGACACCGCCATGAACTATGGTCCTGGCCCCACGCTTGTCCCTGGTCCTGGCCCCGGCGCCGGTCTTGTCCCAGTCCCTGGTCCCGGCCCGCTGCAGAAGCAATTTATGGAAGTCGACTTCGCTTACTTCAACGCTATCTCGGCAACCTACTTCTACATCGAAGCGTTGCGACGGGGTTATTTACTTCCACAGGCGCCCTTTCAATGCCGAAACAAAGAGCTCCTGTTGAAACGACTGACTCTGTTGCAGCAAAACGCCATTGAGTTGCAAAACTTGATGTACTCGATTCGTTACGCGGCAGCGTTTCGATTCCCTCTTCCAGCATCTGGAAATTGCATCGAGTGCAGTTTTGCTCCCTTCCGCATGGCAGTGAACAGTCCTGGCCCGATTGAACCAGTATTCCCCTACTACGCAAACAATCGAGTAGTGTTCCCTGAAAACCAAATGGTTCCCCGTTTGCAGGCGCCTGCTCAATTTAATCCGATGTACAGCCAAGACGTCTGGAACAGCCGTTGGAACGTCATCGACCAAGGTTACTTGCAGCCGCAAACCAATCCCGCGATTGCCATCAGCACTCCGCGCCAAGGAATTGGAATGATGCCCGGGATAAACGGTGGTCAAGGTGGATTGCCTGGAAACGACGGTCAGGGGCTGGATCCTTCGCTCAACGCAGGAAATACGGGAATCAACCCGCAGCAAGGCGGACTCAATCCAGTACAGCCCAACCCTCAAGGTCAGCAGCCTTACGGACCGCAGCCGCTAATTAACGGCGGACAAGCGGGACTAAATGGCGGACAGCCGGGCTTAAACAACGGGCAGCCAGGCTTGAACGGCGGACAAGGAGTGGGCGTTGGACAACCGCTTCCCCTACAAAACGGTAGTCAGCAGGGCGTAAACCAAACTCCGGCGGCACAAGTACCCGCTGGCTCAGGTCAGACGGGTGGCTATACGCCCGCCGCATACGACTACTAAGCTGACGTTCATAGAATAGAATTAAGAAAGCCGTCCTCGCTCTGCGAGGGCGGCTTTTTCTTTTTCAACACTACGGCGCTTTTGTGTTCAGAAAACGGGAGAGGAAAGGAAGCCAAGGTTCTTGTAAATATCCGGCTTCCGGAATAGCGATCGCTTCAGCAATATCCCGAGCAACCAGCGGTGCTTCCTGCGTTACCATGGCCATCGGCCAGACCCGCGGCCGAATCGTAAATACTACCGCTTTGCTCTGAGGAAGAATAAAAAGGCTTTCCAATTCCGAACGAAGAAAAACATTTTGGCCCACATTACCCGGAGTAAATATTTTTTTGGGATAGGTAGACTTCCGGTAATCAGGAAGAGCAAGTTCGGGGTTGCTCACCACAAACCAGTTATTACGTCCCATGATCTTGGTGATTTCCTTTTTCCCCGCCATTGGACATCTCACCAATCCATCCACCGTGCCATGAAGAGCCTCTTGGTAGCCTGCCACACCGGCATGAATGTTGTGAACGGTACTTCCCAAAAACGCATTCAGATTCCAAACCGTGGGAGTCGCCACAAACCCTCCAGAAAGCCGAACTTGGCCATCTTCACCACGGAGGCTTACCGTCAGGTCATCTTGAATCAGCAGGCCCACTTTTACTAGCGGAGGCAGATCGGAGTGATCCTTTAAATCAAATGTCTTACTTAGTTCTTTGATGGTGATTTTATCCCCGACCAATTGATAGACTTCAGGAAATTCGCTTGAGACATGCTTTGCTACTAACTCCAAAAGTTCCTGCGAGGCTGCCAGCATCCTTGCCGCTTCCGTTGGTAGCACCGCATAGATATCGTTGGGACGATGTTTAAAAAGTCTTTGCCGTAGCTCAAGGTGTTCCCCAACTTCCTCGTCAGGTGCCAGCCATTGGGGAGGCGAAAACACAAACATATTGGCGGCAGGAAAATTCTTATTAATCTTCGTGGTCCTCAACGTTGCTACGTTCGTAGAAATCAACGGACGATATATTTTGCGAGACTCTAAACGGGAACCGAAGTCGGCAATACTTTCTGGAGTGCAGGAAAGTGCAGGAACAGACGAAAGAACGGCCAGAAAAATTAAAACCCCTACCGCAACACGCATGCTGAAAGACTTACCGCAGTAAGCCGTCTTTTTTCAAGATTTGTCGCAAGCCCCAAAAAGGGGCGCGACGGCAATCTCAGTCGCAGAATCATTCGGGCGCCCGTAGTAAAAACGATCGATTGAGACTCCCATGCCTTTCGGCCTGAGAGAACATCGCCCAATCCCTATTCACCCGTTAGCTGACAGTACAGTTTGCTAACACTATGAATCCACTTATAGAAAACCCTGTTTTCGCCAACTAACCTGGGGGTCGTATAGGTGCCCAGGGTGTGATCAGAAAGTATACACACCGGCTAGGCTCAGATCAGGCCTTAAACCACCCCATAATGTCCGCAGTCAAGGCACTGCCCTTGCACATTTAAGTCCTAGGACTCCTGTAGAAGATTTTTACACCAGGCTTTAACAACATGAGACGAGCGGGGATCCACATTCGAATCTCTCTTTTTTTCGCAATCGCTTTTGCGCTGGCTGGTTGCGGCTCGGCAAGCAGTGGGGGATGCGAAGGCCCTGCCCTTGATTTCACCTCTCTCCAATTATTGAAAAAGGGCGCCAAACTCACAGGCACCGCAAATCCTGGCAAAGCGTTTATAGTTCTACCCAATCCGATTGAAGCAACAAAAAACGGGTTGGCAACGGCAGATTCTCAGGCCGTACAAAATGCTATTAGCGGTTTTCTTATTTCAAATTTGCTTTCCCCCACTCGCCTTGAGAGCGAATTCGTAAAAATCCGTCAATCTACGCTTACTGACGATGCCTCTCTTTTGGCCCAATCCGACAGCAACGGAAATTTTGAATTTAAAGTGAGTGACCCGCACTATTGGGAAACGATGGCCTACTTCTCCATTAACTCGGAGATGGGCTATCTCGAAGCGTTGGGATTTAAGTTTGTGCGATCCCGTCCGCTCTTTGTCATGGTAAAGGCAAAATCTACCAAGGGAAATAATTCTCCTAACGCCTATTACGATCACGCTTACTTCTCACCCAATCAACCCCGAACCATTCGTCTCTTTGGTGAGGGGGAATTCGCCCCTGGGATCGATGCCGATATGTACCGCCATGAAACCGGACACTTTTTCAATGAAAGCGTGAGCGCCGAAGTGGGCTTTGATTTCGCGGGCGATGCTGGAGCCTATTTCACTCAAGGGGCCGCCATTCACGAAGCATTCGCCGACTACGCCGCCATGACCATCGGAGAAAAACCGAACGTTGGAAAATGGGTTACCCGATCGATTGAGGGGTTTTCGCCTGGACAACCACTGCGAAGTGCCGTTGATACCGGCCGCTACCTGATCTACCAGGACATCGCCTACGCCGACCCCCTAGGAAATTCGCCAGAGCGATACAAGATGGCCGAATGGCTGACGCGAATTCTTTGGGCCCTTCGTGACGGATTTATTAAGGAACGCGGCGTCCGAGGTGCTATTAACGCCGACCTATTAATGTATAGCAGTCTCTCCTTGCTAAAAAGAGATTCCTCGCTAGTTGACCTGCGCGCCGCCATGATCGTGGCCGACGCAAAACTATATTGTGGTGGTCACGCCGAAGCCATCCAGAATGAATTTGAAAAACGAGGTCTAACTGCAGCGCCTCCAGCGGTTACTGAAAAAATTTCCATTACTACCCAACCGGTAGGAATTGGGTCCGACGGAAAACCCATCACAACCATTCAACCGGGAAACCAGGTGGCCTTCGCCATCCAGCTCCGCAACACCGATCGGGTTACGGCTCGCAACGTCCGCGTAAAACTTGAATCGGTAGACAGCAAACTAATTCCGGCAGCCTACATGCAGGGGTACGGCGATCTTGCCGCGGGCCAATCGCTAAATGTCGGCAATGGCGGCTGGCCTCTTGATGCTGCGGTAACCGCAAATGTCGACAGTCGGGCGGCAAGAGGAACGCAGGTGAAATTTCGGTTGCGGGTTCTCGTAGAAAATGGACCCGACCAAATTACTGAAGGGGGCATTCAATTATGAACTTCAGGAGTCTAGCAAAAGGGGCGGTGGTTCTCTTCTTTTTTTGGTCCTTTTGGGTCGTTTTAGAATGGCGTGACGCTCTGAAGTCACTCTCTTCTCCGGCTCGATCTGAAACCCAGGTAGCGAAAAATAGTTTGGCCAGCCTACGACTTATCCATGAGCCCGTCCGCGGACAGGCCAGCTCGTTTGAGCCGACTCCAAGTTTGCCGCTAATACCACCGGCGTTGGCCAACACGTCAAATGAAGCTGCCCAGAGCTTTTTAGAGGAGAAAAAAAGGGAATGGGGAATTAGAGAATATCATGAGCTGCGACCCACTACGTACGAGACTCCCTTGAGCACCAAAGTGAAGTACTCTGCCTACCAAGACGGACTGCCCATTATTGGATCAGAAATCATGTTGGAGGTTAACCAGGATCGTAAAGTTTCCGTAATGGAAAACAATTACGTGCCATTGAAAAAGGCAGATCTAAACCAAGCCACTCTGACCTATCAAACGATTTTAGATAAAAGCCCAGCCAAGTACCAACTCGATAACACAATGGCCACGGGAGTTTCCCGAATTCTTTACGTGGTTCCAGGAAGTGATGAACCCGAAATGAGTTACGTAATGGCAGTAAAAGAATCAGGAACTGGTCCTACGGAGAACCTGGTATTCCGGGCGGCCGATGGAATGGTTCTCGGCCGCCAGGTACCCCGGAGTGAATTTTAGACGCTACCTTCTGCTTGCCTATTTTAGGGCAATGGCATCGTTAGGAATCTCGTTCGGCTTTGAGTTTAGGTCGGTGAAGATTCGGATCTGAATGCTTTCTTTGTCATGCTTCTCAGCAGGAACGTGATTGCTAGCCTGCCAACCCGTGTCGGTACGGCATACGTACGATCGATTAAACTGCGACAAAGTAGCCACTTCAAACTTGCAAGGAAGCAACACGGTTCCCTTGCGATTCATTTGAACGGTGAAAACAAAACCATCATTGGAAACCCAGGCATAGGGAATTTCATAGTTTCGGTTAATCTCTTGAACCTGTCCATTGCCAATAGGCCAGAACTGTCCACTTTCAGGCAATGACAACTTTTGGCCGTTGGGGAAAGTAACTTCCAACCGAACATTGGAGATAGGTTGGTTCTCTTCTCCGTTTTGCTCCATGTTGTAACGTTGAACGGTAATCCACGTTCGGTAGGGCTTCGCCGGGGCCTTCGGTGCCTCTGCGTTGGCGATGGCTGGGGATCCAGCGGCCTGAGAAGAGGCCTCCGTCGTGTTTCCCCCAACTACCGCCTTGGGAGCGGCATAGCTCTTGTTGCTGGCGACTTCGCCTTGGGCGAAGCCGCGAGACGCCGCTAAGGTGGAAAACGCTAACACGGTGAGAAAAAGTCGAGTGTAGTAATTCATTGATTGAGCCCCCTAAGAAAAAAATGTAGTTCCGAAATTTGTGCGTCCCCGATGGCGCCGCTTTGAAGTAATGAGCAATCTCCGTTCCAACTTGCTAGAACCTAGACACCCGCATGAGACCTTTACGATGTGACAAAGTTGGGCCCTTTTGCCGGCGAAAAGCGGCGCTTCCCCTATTTCAAAATTGAGTTCGGCCTGCCGTTGGGCCGTAATTCACTGGCATAGAACTTGATGTGTGTCCTGACAGGACGGGTGCGCCTAACCGCTTGGCGTATCGCAAAAAGGGCTATTTCGGACTCCTAGCGGAGTCAGCTTAATATTAAAAATTTCTTATTTGTACTTCTTGGGGAGGTTACTACGTGTCGACTCTAACAAACGCAAAACGCATCGGTAAAACTTGGGGGGTACTTGCCATCGGCTTAGGAGTGTTGAGTCTGGCCCAAACCAACGTCTTCTCTAACCGTCAACCCAACACCATGGAGTTTCCCAAGGTGGGGGAACAATCAGATTTGAGCAACATCTTGGATGATTATCCTGCCTATCTTAAATATGTTCTCGAGGTCGGAGGTCAGACCAATCGTAAGCAAGCTAGCCGGTTGGACTATCTATTCCGCGAACTCAAACGCAAAGACGAGGCGCAGGCAGCCCGCTTTCTGAGAGGCCTTCGTTTTGAGATGCACCAACGACTTGAGATGTCTGGTTTGGCTTCAGATAAGGCGTCAACCAACAACACAGCGATGCGCCAATGGGTCACTCGCTTCCTTCCCATTTGGACTCGGGAAGCCGATGAGTACCTTTTTCGAGCAAAAACAAATGCTCTGGTAAAGCGATAAGCGGACTTTTAAATTGGTTTTCAATAACTGCCCCACCGTAACAAGCCTTCTTGTTGCGAGGGGGTTTTTTATTGTCCTTTAGGGCAGGCTGAAAAAGCAAAAAAAAGGGAGAGGCCGTAAGGCCTCTCCCTAAATTATTCACACCAACACCTGCTAGTTAGTTCTTACCTAACTTTGCAGACTCGCTTCCATAGATGACAACCAAACCGACCCGGCGATTCTGATTTCGTTCAGAGGAGCTGGCCCCCTCAATACGGCCATAGCTAATTGCAGTGATCCTTTCGGCATCAATTCCTTGACCAAGCAGAAAACTTCTCACCGCATTGGCCCGTTTTTCGCCAAGCTTTAGATTATAGGCGTCGGAACCACGCTCGTCGCAATAGCCCTCAACCTGAAGCTGAACCTGTGGGTTTTTACGCATCCATTCTAAAGTGGGAAGTAAGGCCTTTTTTCCATCTGCACGAAGAATCGCCTTATCGAAATCAAAGAAGGCTGACTTGGGATCCAGATACGGAAGGTTTTCTGCCTCCTCAAACTTAGGAACCTCTTTTCGTTGAGAGGCGATATTCATCAACGGCGATTCCATCGATTTTTCTTTGTGACTGCAATAGACAACGCTAAACGCGCTGGCAAAGACAGTAACAAACCATAGACGATGTGTGATTAGGCCAAGTTGCCGCCGACGGCGCGCCAGCTCGGCTGATTTTTTTAATTTTTTGGTCATGTCATCCCCCAATGCAACGCGACTGCTTGCCTCTCTCGCAAAGCAAAAAATAACGTATTCAAGTTTTACGCCACCGCGAGAAACGGCACTTATCGGCAGATTTAGGTTAAAAGTTGGTTGGCCGGTAACTTGATGCATTGCAAAAGTGACGCTTCTGGCCGCCCTGATGCCGTAAATGAGGGGTTGCCGCCTCAAAATGATCTCTCAGGCCTAAAGGCCTGGGAGTCTTAACCGTCCATGCTGCTGCGGACGTCCGAGAGATTCTACGACTGAGATTGCCGTCGCGTCCCCTGTTGGGGGGTCTTGTGACAAATCAGTTGAGAAACACGTCTCTCGAGAGAGGCGTCTCAATCGTTTTTGCCAGCTCGGGCTTTCGCTTGCCGCTCATTCGACGATAACTTAGACTCCTACTAGTTTTTAAATCATTTCGGAGGCAACTCATGTCGTCTTTTAATCGCATTCTCACTCTGGTGCTCATGGCCTTTGCCGTAGCTGCCTGCACCCCATCGGTCGATCAGATGAAACGGCTCATTTCGGATCATCCTGAGATCATCACAGACGCGATGGAGAAAAATCCAGCGAAGTTCGGTGAAGCTATCCAGAAGGCGGCCTTTGAAGCCAGAAGACAGGCCCAAGCCAAGCAGGAGGAAGATCAGAAGAAGGAGATGGACGAACAGGCAAAGAACCCCAAAAAGGTTTCCCTAGAAAACCGACCCCTTCGCGGAAACAAGTCAGCCCCAATGGTTTTGGTGGTCTACTCCGACTTCCAATGCCCTTATTGTCAGCGGGGTGCCGCCACAGTGGAAGAGCTAAGGACCAAATACGGCGAAAAGCTTCAGATCGTATTCAAGCATCTGCCGCTCGATTTTCACCCTATGGCAATGCCGGCCGCCAAACGGTTTGAGGCCATTGCAAAACAAAGCGCCGATAAAGCCTGGGCGTTTCACGATACCGTTTTCAAAAATCAGCAGAAAATGTCTGAAGGCGAAAAATTCTTGGATGAATCTGCTAAGAAGGTGGGCGCCAACATGGCCCAAATGAAAAAGGACATGGAATCGCAAGGGGTAAAAGATACCATCGCCGCTGACATGAAAGAGGCAGGAGAGATGGGCATTCGCGGAACCCCTGGCTTTCTCATGAACGGGATCGTCGTTCACGGGGCCCTACCGGCTCAGGCCTTCGACGAAATCGTCAAAAAACGTCCGACGTATAATTAGTTTTTTGCGCCCAAAGCGCAAAAAACTATCCTCGGCCCCAAAGGGCCGGGAATCTCAGTCGTTTTAAAAAATAGGATCTTAGTTAAAATTAAGGTTAAAGTTCGAAGATGAGGGGTGGGCTTCCCGAGTGGAGTTCGCCCCTTTTTTTGGGTCATTAACTTGTGCCAAGGAATTTTGACTTGGACTCTGCCCCGTTTTAAGTACG
Organism: Deltaproteobacteria bacterium; assembly: GCA_043776735.1. Classification (GTDB taxonomy): domain Bacteria; phylum Bdellovibrionota; class FAC87; order UBA2466; family UBA2466; genus JBGSST01. The sequence continues at coordinate 9,219 of JAYVQZ010000048.1, forward strand.
GTTCCAAGCCAATCCAGAGAGGCCAGCGAAGCGGCCCTGCCAAGAAGGCCACTTTTTTCGCCAGGGCTATTGATTAAAACGGTTGAAGTTGCCCCAATGACCTTGGGCGTGCCATTAATACAAGCCACTTGGTAGCCGCCAGAATCTCCTTGTTTTACCTTCTGCCCCTTATTTTCTGGATCGTTGGTAACGGCAAAGCCACTAAACTTTTGTTCACTTCCAGGAACGTAACCGCGAGCAAAAAGAAAAGGACTTCCATTGGGCTCTACGTTGATCTCCCGATTGCGCGCAAGCGCAATTCCGGCTCCTTGTCCGCCTCTCAGTTGATTCTCAGCCTCTTGTGACGTTGCCGGCTCCATATACCGTAGCTTTTTTGCTGCCTCGCGACTCATCTCAACTCTGATAACAGCGGAGTCGTCTCCACCAGTAACTGAGGGGCCAGGACTCTCAACCAAAATTTGTGCTTTGCGAACCGGTTCATCGACCCCTTTTATAGAAAGGCTCGTCAGATCTCCGGGCTCGACGCAGTGTTTGGCTATAAAAAAATTGACTAGAACTTTTCCCTCGGCCGTGGAAGGAGTTGGCTCTTCCTTTTCTTTCTTAGGATCCAAAGACACTGGCGTACTGGAACAAAAAGAGACGCTGCCAGGACGACTGGCAAAAGACATGCGCATTTCGTAATTTTGGGGCGCCTTGGGGCCTTTGGTTAAACACTCTTTCTCAGAACTGGATAGCCCAACGCCCGCAAACACGGCTTCCGCCGGATTAAACGGAACCGAAGCCCCTCTACCGTCGGGATTACGTAAAAAGGATTCGCCCGAACCTGCTCCACTAGAATTTCGATTGCCTGGCATTCGAAACGGTTCGATTTGCCCTAGATTGCGTAGCCCCGCCGATAAAGCCGGATTTGGCCGAGGCTGAGTGTTAGCAAGGCGATCCAGAAAATCGCTAAACGAGGGAACGTCTGCCCGGCGTTGCGGCGGTAAATTCTCCACAAACACCCGAAAGAGATCCGCTAAAGCATCACTGCTGGAAAGGCCCCCAGTTAGCTGCACCTGTTGGGGAACTAAAAAAGCGTTGAGTTCCAAAAGATCTTTGGGATCGAGGGTAAACTTACCCGACTTTAATGCGGCCACGAGATCACCAAGAGTGGGAGCCTTTTTGTCCTTCCCCTCTTTTTTCTCGTTAAACGCCCGGAGCTGTTCGCTGATGTTTTTGAGTAACGGCGTGGCTTCCCCCACAAGAATGTCTTGTGGGAATTTAGCTAATTTTTTAGCGGCCATTTCTGAGAGAATTTCTTTGGTACTCTTTTGAGGATTCAGCTTTTTTTCGGTTTCTAATTGAAAGAGTTCGGCCAAGTTTCCCAGCCCACCCTTCAGGGCAAATTCTTTTCCTTTTTGCGTAGTAAGAATGGCTTTTTCAACTGCAAAAATATCGGCAACGGAAAGCGGCTTTTTTTCCGTTAGTTTTTTTGAAATATCTTTTAGGCTCGGTTCCTCTTTAATTAATTGAGTTAGTGATTCGGCTAGAGCCGGAAATTCCTTTACGGTTTCAATCTTCGTTTCAGGGGTTCCCAAAGTTCGCAACAAAAGTAGATTTTTTCGAAGAACGAGAGCCTCAAGGCTAAAATTCTTTTGGGAGGTCGAATCATTTAACCCCTCTTGAAACGATTTGAGATCGGCCCGGAAATCTTTGAGCAGCTCATCAACGACGTGAGTCTTAGGCTCGGCAATGACGTCCAACCCGATAAGCAGCGCTACGACGGTTAGGATGCGGATGGCTTTCTGTGCGTTCACGGCCTCCCCCTTCAGGGAAATGGACTCACTCATTCATTGAGTCTCGCTTCCTAGTGGTGCAAAGGGAGGACCAAAAATGGCACTGTTATTAGGATAAATTTAGTAGTTAATTCATATCCTTAAGTGAATACTGACAAGTTCACGCGCACCCGGTATACGACTCAGTCTTAGTCACTGCAAAAGGCCTTAGCCAATAAAGTAGACACCGCTTCCACTGCGGGAGTTCTCCACGATGATCTCTCGGACCAAAGGTCCGGGAGTCTCAACTAGGTTAAATGCCGTGGTGGCAGCTAGCCTGAGTTAGCTTAGGCAACTGAGACTGCCAGGCCTTAGGGCCTGAGAGATCAGGGGAACCGCCTCATAAAGATCTCAGCGGATGTAGCGGCGGTATTTTTCGGCCCATTGCTGGAATATCAAGACCGACCACAGAGCGTGCTGATGATTTGCATGGCCGTCGCGGTGGGATTCCCAAATGGTTCGCACCGGTGCGGCGTTTAATATTCCGCCCTCAGCCAGAGCCTTTTCGGAGAGTAAATCCTCCGCCCAATCTTTAAGCTCCCCCCGAATCCAATGATCTACAGGTAGGGAAAACCCCTGCTTGGGCCGATCGATTAACACCTTGGGAACATGGCGGGAAAGAAGCTGTCGCAAGATCGCTTTGGTGGTGCCTCCTTGTAATTTCCAAGCTCTTGGAAACGACCACGCCATTTCCACTATGCGATGATCAAGAAGTGGAACCCGAACCTCTAATCCCACCGCCATGCTGGCGCGATCCACTTTGGAAAGCACATCATCACAA
>JAYVQZ010000049.1:0-11803 GCA_043776735.1 Deltaproteobacteria bacterium
CGCTGCTTTTTTCTGTTCTTGGGCGTTAATAATTTGGGCATTGGCTCGTGCGTTGGCGTCGGCTGCTGCGGCAAACTGGTCCTGTCGGGTTTTATCTTCGAACGCCTTTTGAGCAGCATCGGCATCGCGTTTTGCCGCGGCGTCATCATGGTTATTAGATTGAGTGGCTGCGATTACCCCGGCTGCGATTCCTGCAGCAGCTCCCGCTGCTAGCAACATTCCGATGGCGCCGCCTCCACCGCCCCCACCACTTCCTCCGCCGCCACCGCCGCTAGCTCCACCTCCGCCACAGCCTCCGGCTCCGGCGCAGGCCGTCAAATTTTGTGGCACGGTTCGGCATTCAGAAAGCGCGCTCAGGGCGTTTTTGTTGGCCTCCGTGATGTTTTCTTCCATTTTTGTTTGCGCGGTTTCAGCGTCTTTTAGCTTACTTTGGGCGGATGTTATTTCCTGCTCGTCATAGGTGTCGTACGCCTTGGTTAGTTTCCCTTTTAGGTTTGTAACGGCATTTTTCGTATCCGTTCGCGCACTTTTTCCGGCTTCATCTACCTTTGCCGCGGAGGCTGCGGAATCGGGGATCGCGCTGGTTCGACCGCCATTGAAACCGGAGTTTGTTGCTCCGATTTCCTTTCCGGAAGGTGGGAGGCCTGCTAAATCACTCGCAGTTTTGGCTTCCTTTTGGGCGCCAGTCGCACTCTTGAAGGCTTGTTCCATTTGTTTTTTACACGCATCATATGCGGTGTCGGCTGCTTGTTCGGCGGCAACGTTACGCGCCGGTTCGCCAGCAGAAGGCGCTTGGGGGAGGCCACACGAGCCGTCGCCTGTATTGCAAGTTTTCTGCTCGGGAGCTGCCGAAGAGTACTTCATTCTGGGATTGTAACTAAAGGAAGCTGGAGGAGTGAAGGCCGCCGGTGCCGTGGGGCCTTTGTTATCCACTTGTTGCGCTGGGCAGATAGCCGCACCGAATAGAACCCAAGCAATAGCCGGGATGGTAAGTTTTCTATAGCGGTAAAGCATAGTGCTGTCGTAAACCTCTTAAAACTGTTCGTATTCCTAGAGAATGCACGCCCAATGCCAACAGATTTAGCCGTCAGGCCCGTTTACAGTCTGTATAAAGTTTAGACAGGTGCGAGAACGCCGACGGGGGGCCTAGGTAGCTACAGCGCAAAGGTATGGCGTCTTTGCGGAGGTGCCCGAAAAAGCCATCTGTTGCGGCATGGCCCGCTTGTGGTAAAAGTCTCGGCCTTCTAATAAATCGTTGTTGCTCAGGGATACTTATGACGAGAATTGCCAGCGTCTTACTAGCCTTTTTCCTAACCTCCGCCGCCTGCTCTGCGCGGTTTGAACTTTCCGACGGGGAGGCTCGGCGCATTGAGGCTTTGGTTGGCGAAACTCTGAGCGATTTAAAAGCGAAAAAGCGACCTAATAAGATCGCTGAGATCAATCGCTTTAACGCAGGTCTCGATAGGCGGCGGCTAACTGGCGAAGAGCTCGTGGAGCTGAAGTATCTTTTGTCTGCTTTTCGTGAGTCGGTGGTAATCGCGCGGACCAACAGCTTGGAAACCGTTACGGAAGGCGAGTTAGGCGACATTATTGAGGACCTCGGTGCCGTAGGGGGGTACCTGAATGGCAATAGGGCCAAACGCCTTCTTGGGGCCACTGAAACGTTCACTCAGCTGCGCGTAAAATTGCGTGTACTGCTAGCAAAGTATTCCGACCTCCGAGATTCCCTTGTTTTCGGTGAAGTACGCAAAAGCGCCGAAGCCTCCCTTATGGCCGGCCCCTCAAAGATTCCTTTGTACGACGGACCGGGCAAAGTGGAGGCTTACGACAACTCTGGCTGGCTGGGTGACAAGGCATTCTCGCTTATTCATTACAAATCCAATAGTCGCTACACCGCCATCGTGCGAGGGATCGAAGTGCGTTCTGGGGACATCTACTCGTTGGATCAGGGGATCGCAGCTGGCGTGAACACTAATTTTAGCATCCCTAGGAGCATCGCCTCCCACACGGGGTTGGTTGTTTTTCTTGAGTTTGAAGACGATGTCTATCCCGCCTTCTTTGAGATCGCCGAACGTGGCCTAAGAGTGGTTCCCTTGAACGCTGCCTTTGCCCCGCCGTTTACTTGGCAGGGAGAGGTCTTTCGGCCGGCAGATATTCCGTCTAATGATTTTCCTACCTGGGCAAAACAATTGAGTGCTGACGTGCAGGCACAGTTAAAAGAAAAGTATTTTTATGCCTACTCCAACCCTGTCATTCAAACGGGAAATGAATTGGGGTTGGTTTGCTCTTCTCAAGTGCAGTGTTTTCTTCTGCGTGCCGGAGTCCGGCTGGATCTCCCGGTTGATGTGGTCGACGATCGGGCAGTGAACTCATTGCAAACTCAGTTTAAGTTTCCGCTCAGCCAGTACGTGAGCCCCACGTCATTTTTTCGTAAGAGCAGCTCTCGTTTGGATTTTGTGGGATCGGTTTCAAGTCCCTTCACTCAGAAGAACATAGCACGCGAGTTAGTCATCGGCTCGGCCGGCGAGGTAGCTCCTGAGAGCCTGGGCTATCTATTTAGTCACTACGACTTGGATGTAAATAAAATCTCTCCTCCGGAGTTAAAGTCCAAATATCGCAATCTTCAATATCTCGCTCCGTTGGTGTTGGCTTCCGGGGTGGTGAGTGTGGAAGCGCCGGCGGCGGTTCTTGCCTTTGCTAAAGTGCTCGATGTCCCACTAACTAGTGCCGTTGTGGCTTTAGATGCTGATTTTAGTAAACACATCTATTCGTTTGAATCCGACCGGCCATTTTCCCTGCATGAAGTGGCGTCCGATCCTAAATTTGTAGAAGTGCTCCGCCGGCAGATGTCAGGGTTGAGCTCTTGGTTCGGCGTCGCCGAGGCAAAGTAAGCGGTCGTTATACGGAAAGCGTTTCTTTCTCGTCGTCTATTGGAGAACAAAAAGCGATCTGCCAAAAAAGAAGAGCCAACAAGAACGCTCTCGTTACCACTGTTGCGGAAAAAAATACTGCCCAAGGCCCCCCTTTGGCCCCTGCAATCCCAGGAGTTACTAGGGCTCCCATTTCGTTGTAGGCCAGCGAGTACGCCACAGGGCAGACTAAAAAATTGAAAAGGTCCAACAAGCAAAAAAGAAGGAGGAGTCGAAAATACTCTTTCTTTACCTTGGCCGTAGCGATCAGAACGATAAGAAAAGGATAAAACCAAAGGTTGAATTGCGCAGAGTAAATCTTGTTGCAAATAAGCATGGTGACACAAATAAGAACTATTTTTTTGGGTAGGGATGGGGAGGGCCAGGCAAAGAAAACGGCCACAACTCCCAACAGGCTGAGCTTATCGACGACGAAGGAGAAGGCACTGGTTCCCTTCCACATTTGGTAGATTCCAAGAAGGGTGTCTACACTGATCTTTCGGCCTGCATGGTAGACGTAGGCCGACTTTAAGTTGTGGGTACCTTCGGGGCTAAGATAGCCAACCAGGGCCGCCAGCAAGTTGGGGAGAAGACAAACACCGAGAAAGAGAAGGCTGATTTTAATCCACTTCTTCGTCTCTTTGGTTTTGCGCCACATGAGGTAATCTCGAGAAGTTTCGGTAAACAGAGAAAACCATTTGATATTGAATCCTACACCCCAAAGTGTTGCTGAGAGATAAAACCGTCCCTTCAGATGGGCCAGATAGCCCGACAGGACAAAGAGCATTAACAACCCTTCAATGCGAAACGCGGAGAAGGTGAGCATGGTGAGGTTGAGTGCAAAGAGGAAAACGGGCTTCCACAATGTCCTGACCTTAAGTTGCTCTAAGATCAAAACAAACAACACGACGTTGATAGCATCGATAATAAATGTGGTGATGGCAAAGCATGCAAAGAAGCGGTAGGGGTCTTGCGTAGTGATTATCGGGGAGAGGATCCAAAAAAAGTAGCCAGTTAAAACAGGGTAAGCGACCGAGTAGTCGAGAGACGGAATAAACCCTTCGTGGTTGGCCTGAAAGTATTTCATCCACACCCAAACGTCGGTAGCAAGCACCCGATACCAAACGGTTTGCGGAAAGAAATGGATTTGAGCGAAGTTCACTGCCGCGCGTACCCCAAGCACGAAAAGCAGGGGGGCCCACACACGTTGCTGCTTAAATAAGGAGATCACAGAAACCTCTTGGTGGAGAGCAAGTTCCTATCATCCCACTGGATCTCCCTTTTTTCTAAAGATTAGCAAATTTAGCCCGTTGGCCAGCGGAGCAAATATTTCTCCTTCTGCAGGGAAACCCTTGATGGAAACTCGAAAAACAGATACGACACAGAGCGTTATTTTTTGAATTAAAGGGGCGAAAATGAAGCTTATTTCAGGTGTCTTCCTTGTTTTTACGGCATTACTCCCACTGGCCGAGGGTGCCCTAAGCCCCCTATACCACGTTGGTAACCGTCTACAGCACGCTGAGAGTAAAGACTTCTATCTCAGCCGCATACAACCCATACTGTCCTCTCGCTGTGTGGCCTGCCATGGGTGTTACGAGGCCCCGTGCCAGCTCAATTTAGAGTCCTACGAAGGCCTCCGCCGAGGCTTTCACCCAACCCCTATTTTTCATGCCAGCCGCATGGCCGCAGTAAAGCCCACTCGGCTATTTGACGCCAATTCTGAGGCGCAATGGCGGGCCAAGGGTTTCTTCCCGGTTGTGGAAGAGCAAAATCCCAAGGTGTCCTTAATTCACCAACTGCTTGACCAAGGCAGTCGAAATAACACTCCGGGCTTCTCTCTGGCGCCGTTGGCTTCGCTGCAGGCAGAAGTAATGGAAGCGAAGCCCCAATGCACGGCGACCCGTGCCCAGTGGGATAACGTTTTCTCCGAGCCCCGCAATAATCTCTTTGGCGTAAAGCCCGTCGATACCTTTTTGCGCGACAATCCAGCTGCCGGCATGCCTTTCGGGTTGCCACGTTTGGCGGCAGATGAGGAAAAGACCCTTTTAGGCTGGATTGAGAACGGAGCCCCTGGCCCTGATAAGAAGGTCGTCGAGGATCTCAACGTCCCCACAAAACCGGCGATCATCGATCAATGGGAGGCATTCCTTAACGGCACTTCCAACAAACACATGCAGGTGGGGCGCTATATTTACGAGCATGTGTATACCACTCACGCCCATTTTGATGAGAACCCTGGTGAGTATTTTGAACTTGTCCGATCGCGCACCAAAGAGGGTGCTGTCGATCAGATCGTGACGCTGCTTCCTTACGATGCCCCCGGCGTTTCCCCCTTTTATTACCGATTTAAGAAAATCACGCGCACTCTCGCGGCAAAGACCCACTTCGTATGGCCGTTAAACAAAGCCCGTCTGGATCATATTGAAAATCTTTTTATCAACGCACCAGAATGGAAAAATAGTCGAGTGCCTGTGCCCGTCTATGGAAGTGCCAATCCGTTTCGCAACTTCGCCAGCATTCCAGCGCGCGCACGCTCGCGGTTCCTCATGGAAAACTCGCGAGTAATTGTGGGCGGGATGACCCAAGGATCGGTTTGTGTGGGGTCGACTGCAACCTACGCTATCGCCGATCATTTTTGGAGTTGGTTCTTACTTCCCGAAGCAGATCCGTCAGTGACGAATCCCTCGTTGGGACTTGCCGATATCGACATTCTGCAAACCGCTCCCACTCCTTGGGAGCCCAGCAACGCTCTCGAACGAGCTGCCGTTGCGCGCTTGGATCGACTCTCGGGTGCTGACATTGATATTGTGCGGACGATCTTAGTCGAGCACCGCCGAATCCATGGCATCAAACTGGACCCGGCAACTGAGGCTACCAAAGAAGAGCTCGTGATGCGTTTGAAAGAGAATGGCATTGGCGGCAAAGAAATTCTCGGTGCCCTCAACCATTTCCGCCATTCCTCTGAAGCAAACCAGAAATATCAAGAGGCGTTTGAACGCGGACTTCGAAAAGGACTGAAAGCCCAAGGACGTGATTCCTTGACGCTTAAGGATCTTTGGGACGGAACTGGCGACTCCAGCCATCCTAAGGGAAATCCAAATTCCTGGATAAACATCACCCGCCACGGCCGAAGCGCCACTGTGCAGCTGGGCGGCGAGGGCGGACTGCCTCAAAGCATCTGGGTCATGAGCTATTCCAACTTCGAGCGCCTCTATTACAACTTAGTGGCCAGTTATCAGGAATGGGGCTCAAGCCTTCACAAAATGGCCACGTGGCGGCACATGAGTTACGTGCGGTTAGAGGGAGAAGATCTCGCAATCTCTTTCCTTCCCTTGGCCTATCGGGATGAAGTCCGAAGCCGTTTCACCCGCGGTCTTGCCGTTCTTAAGAATGCTGTGAGATTCCCGCTTTGGAGTACCGTCGGCATGAATGAAGGCCGGCATCTTAATCCCTTTGCGGCTTGGGATCTTCCTCCCCGACCGTCTTCGTACAAATGGGGCAATGCGGATGAGTCGATCCATTATCTGGTTGAGACCGTACGCCAAATTCTCAAGCCGATTCATGGAGAACCAAACAACGAAGGTCTTAGCGCCGAACGTTTGGCCTTCGAAGCTCGTTTGAATAAGTTGATGGGGCGCAGCCAGGTCAAAACGCGTGAAGTCTTTGCGCAGTTTTTACCAAATACCGCTTACCTCACGCTGACTGCCAGCGATGGTTCGCCGTGGGTTTATTCTCTGAATGCCGATCGCGGTTACTTGGCTCATAACATCATGCTAGCTGAAGAAAAAAGCCGAGATCCCAAGCTCGACTCTTTAGCGGTCTATCGTGGATTTGTTGGTCACTACCCGAACGTGTTTCTTGAGGTTCCTTTTGCCAAAGCGGATGAGTTTCTTAGGGAGATTGCCACACTGAACAGTGCCGAGGCAGGAAAACGTTTTGAAGCAAAATGGGGAATCGCACGCAATAGCGACCGGTTCTGGCCCTTCTTCGATTGGCTGCATACGTTTAAAGCCAGCGTTAGCCCCGGCGTAGATCCGGTAGAGCAGGGCGTGGCTGATCTTAGTCAGTACGATATGTTCTAGTGAGGTGCGGTCCGCCGAAATGCTCAGCTCCTCGTCATTGCGAGGAGCAAAAGCGACGCGGCACCCCTCGTGCGATCGAATGCAATGAATATTTGGTAGGGCTTAGACTGGCAAATAAAGGTTGCCACGATTCCTCCGGAACCTCGCAATGACAGAGGGGAGGTCTGTCTTACGGAAGTAGGGTCGCGACACTCACGAAGTGAGCCGCAGTGCCGCCTAGCACGAAGAGGTGCCAGATTTCGTGGAAACCAAAGTGCGGGGGAAATGGATCGGGCCATTTCACCGCATAGACCACGGCACCGATTGAATAAGAAGCACCACCGGCAACCAGCCAATAAAATCCTGCTGGAGTAAGAGCATGCTTAAGCGGCATGATAGCTAGGACAATGAACCATCCCATGACGAGGTAGATCCCAGTCTTTAACCACCGAGGCGCATCGATCCAAAAGATACTCAGTAGTAGGCCAGCGATCGCAAATGACCAGACAATAATTAGCAGTTTCACCCCAATGGTTTCTCTCAGGGCGAGCAAACAGTAGGGAGTGTAGGTGCCTGCGATCAGGGCAAAGATCATGGTGTGATCGATGCGACGCAGGGTCTTGCGTGTCTCCGGATTTACCCACGCCAGATGGTAGAGGGCGCTGGAAGAATAAAGTAGTACGACACTAACGGCGAAAACAGTAAATGCCCGCACATGCATTGTGGTGCCAGCGCCTGCACTTTTCTCCACCAAAAAGATAAGGCCGGCGACCCCTAAGAGTGCGCCGGCCAAATGAGTCAGTCCACTAACTGGGTCAGTGAATTTGCTAATTCGGAAAATTACCGCCTCCAACGCTTGGTGCGGTACACCATGCGGGCCGGGGCTTTCTGGCCAGAGAGGATTCTCTCTCCGTCCACATCTGCAGGCGCTAGCAATGTGAGAGCATTGCCCGTCTTTCCGCAACGGCCGGTACGACCAATGCGATGAATGTAATCTTCACGAGATCCGGGAACATCATAGTTAATGACGTGCTCGATATCCAAGACATCGATTCCTCGTCCGGCTAAGTCGGTTGCCACCATAATACGGTGAGTTCCGCTTCTAAACCGTTCCAAGGCCTGTTTGCGCTGAGACTGGCTTCGTCCGCCATGTAGACAGACGACATCGTGTCCTTCGGAATAAAGCTGCTTTGCCAAACGCTCAGTGCGCGACTGAGTGCGGGCGAAGATAATAATCTTCCCTTGGCGCTTATCTAGTTCCTCAAGGATGATCTTATTTTTTGCTTCATTAGAGCAGTTGATCGTCACTTCAGTAACTTTTAGCGCTTCCTGCGTTACCGAAGTAACAGCAATCCGAATTGGATTTTTTAAAAGCGCATTGGCCAGCTGAGTGATCTCTGCTGGCAACGTAGCCGAGAAGAGTAGCGTCTGGCGTTGTTCGGGTAAAAAACGCATGATCTGTTTAATCTGAGGGGCAAACCCCATATCCAACATGCGATCCACTTCGTCCAAAATCAGCATACCTACGGCACCTAAATTGACCGTCCCTTGCTGAAGGTGATCATTGAGACGTCCAGGAGTGGCTACGATGTAATCACAGCCACGATAAAGGTCATCCGCTTGGCGGTTAAAAGACTCTCCACCGACCACTAGGGTTCCTCGGAACTTTAGGCCGGTGCTCATCTGTTTTAAGACAGTATGAATCTGTGCGGCCAGTTCGCGGGTAGGTGCCAGAATCAAAGCCTGTTGTTTGGGATCGGCCACCAAAGTGGTCATGATGGGAATTCCGAAGGCGCCGGTTTTTCCGGTGCCCGTTTGAGCGGTTGCCAGAATATCGTTTCCGGCCATCGCGGCGGGAATCGTCTGGTGCTGAACAGGAGTGGGGTTAATAAAATTCATCTTAGTCAGCGCCGCTGCTAAAGGCAGAGGGAGGCTAAGATCGTTGAACGTTTCGAATACTTTCAATGGTTCTTTCTTATAAGGGGGGGACAAAAAGCTCACCCCTTCATCCACAATGGTGGATTTCTGTGACCGGCGGTTGGCGTGCATCAATCGGTAGGTCGATTTATTAATATGATTTAGCGACTCAAGCCAGGGGCACGTCGGGAGAAGTAAATCACTCTTCTTCCGCCCTATCTACTTAGCTATCGGTTGAATTCTGCTCTTTCGCGAGGTCACATCCAAGCTCCTATTGGCTTGGGGACCTTAAGTTCCCGCTACCAAGCGGGCCGTTGCGAATCGACATAAAACAACGAGTCAGTTCCTAAGATGACACAGGTAAACTCCAAATACCATTGAATTGTCCAGAATACGGGCCATACGGCCTGGTGTAAGAGCGGTGAATAAATTCATGATATCGATGCCTTACTACGATTATCGATCTTATTTCTTAAGCCCCAAAATAGCTGTGGGATTTCAAGCGTTTGCGGTGGGCATTGCCCGGTTTTTACTGTGAATCCAGTTGCTTTCTGCGATGCGTTGGTCTGTGGTAAGACTCCAGACACGGTGCGGTAGGGGGACTTGAAAGTGACATTAAGCGTTTGGGCACGGATGGGAGTTGGCCTTCTTGTGTGGGGGGCAGAAGCCTATGCCGGCGACCTACTGAAGGCCGGGCGCTACGCCGGATTTTTAAAATTGCCTGACGCCGGTATGAAAATTCCGGCGGTGCTAGATACCGTTTATCTTCCCGGGCTTCACGGTCAGAAACCCAAGCTCGCGGCCTATTTGAAACTCTCGTTCGGCGGATTTCGTTCCCACGAGTACCTCACCCATTTCTACCTTGTTCCCGATTATGACTGGGCGGCCAACGAAATGATTTTAGATGCTGTGGCCACAGGATTTGCCAAAGATCTCACCGTCAACGCTCGGATTGAAGAAAACGGTAATCTCTTAGTGGGCAAACTGAGGACTGCAAGAGGCGTTGTGAGAAACGGCGAAATTGAGATGCTTTACCTCAGCCCCAGTCATCTTGCTTGGGAGGAACAAACACAGACGTTTCAAAATCCCAAAGTCTACGAGATATTTAAAGACGTTCCCATTATGCCGCTACTGACCGGTAGCTACCAAAGTAAGCACCCGACCCTCCATACGTTGCAGCTCGAAATGACCCGACAAAGTGGGGTGATCTCTTTTGGGTGGCTCCCCATGGACGGCTATGTGATTCGAGGCAGAATCCTCGGTCAGTCTGAAATCGAACCGAAAATCACCGATGCGGTTCTTCATAGTCTTAATAAATTTGAAGACGTGGAATACAACCCGTTTCGCGCCCAGGTAAACTTTCCCCAAGTTGGTGTGCAGCTGGGGCTGGGCATGTGTAAACGAACGGTGGAGGGGTTCACCTGCGGCGCTTGCCAGTTTAAGGCAATCCCAGAAGAGAAGGACTTTCTGGGCGGTATCCTTAGCAACCACTGTGGTTTTAAAATCCATCCGTTTCCATCTGAGGTCAGCCAGGGGATAACGATCACTCCTTCGCTCCCCTCCGCCGTCTTGATCGAAAGCGATTACCGAGGCGAAATTCATTTGGAAGAGCGCGACGTACGACGCCCCTTCTCCATCGGAATCAATGTCACCGGACCACCCGTACCCAATGATCCGACAATCGGCAAAAGAGACATTACTTTCCTGCCGGCCATTCATTTGCAGCCCATGGAGGCAGGGGCGCAATCCGTGCGAACTCTACCCATTAATTTGTCGCTTTTTCAGCTCGAGGACAAAAGTGCCTCTAGAGTGATCATCGGGCCCACTGGCGACGCATTGGAGATTATTCAGTGGACTGAAAAATCCATTTTTGGGATTTTCTATGCGGCTGGGTACGGTCGAGTGGGAACTTTTAGAGTCTACAATGAAGGCTTCGAAGTTCCGTCGGAAAAAATGAGTTTTGCCGTACCCGGAACCTACCTTTCAAAGGCTGAGTCGTTGCCCAATGGCTCCGACGTAAAATGGATGCAAACGAAACTCGATTTAGAGTGGGTTACCAGTGCTTCCCCCTTAAGTCCTACTCCCTATAATGTGGGGGGAGTGATCACCCAGCTTTGGGACGTGCGGAGCGCGTGGGATGGGCGCAATAATTTCGCCATGGACCAGCTCGGAAATCTTCGTTTTGACGCCTACACCGGAATCGCCGGGGCTGATTTTATATCTGGCCAAAGTACCGTCTCTTTATTTATGAAAATCGATCAAGACGAAGTCGGCTTGGTGATGTCTTCGGATGGCTTTTTAAACCAGCCCAAAACACCCTATCACCAACTCCAACGGCTAAGACGAGATGAGAAATACGCTACCCCAAGCCTCCCCGAAAAGAAGTCGCTTCAAAAAGGGATGCTTCATGTATTTATCCCTTTCGACGCTGTTCTTTACATCAATGATCAACGAATGACGTCGAACGAAAATATTGTCCATCGAGTGTTTGCCCTTCCCAAGTCTATCGCCCGCGAAGGCAACTACAGGCTGCGCGCGCAGTTAAAGACCGGGCGTTCTCTAACTCAAAAGGTAAAACTCGCGCCGGGGACATTGGAAACGGAGGTCTTTGTTACGGACTTCTTTGCGCTGCAAGACACACCCTAATCCTAATGGGGTGGTCCTGTCTTTTTGAGCTCAATAGGGATAGGTATGAAGGATGGAGAGGCAGAAAAATCCTATGATTCCAGACATCGCTATTTCGACCCAGTCGCGTAAAACCATCGTGGTGCGTGAGGTACTTGCCCACGTTGCCACCGTACTACTTTTTCCGTTTGGTATCGCAGGCCGAGCGCGACGGACCACCCGCAAAAAAGAGCAACGGACGGTAGTCTTAGTTCATGGCTACCTTGGTAACCGCTCCTCCTTTTTTCCCCT
>JAYVQZ010000050.1:0-3007 GCA_043776735.1 Deltaproteobacteria bacterium
GACGTTCCTCGATTTCTTTGTTACCAAACTTCAATAAAAAAGGGCGAGGTCAGAGACCTCACCCTTTTTACTAAAAATATCAGACACCAGTTACGTAATCGTATTGGCGAATAGCATTTCGCGGTACTTGGGGATCGGCCACAAGGCGTCGCTCACCAAAGTTTCCGCAAGATCTGCCGCTTCCCTTAACCGGACTCCTACGGGAGTAAGGTCTGAGGCTATCTTCTTCATCCGTGCCACTTCGTCCGTTTCCGGAGCGAGTTTGGCAAATGCGGCATTGAGACTTTCTAACTCACCTAAGATATCTGCATAGGTCGACTCAAGCAGTTCCAGGCGTTGGGTCTGCGCCTTCTTTGCCTTCTCCAACTTTAGATTGGTAAGTGTGGTTGAGGACAAGGAAAGCTGTTTCTCAATCGCTGGAACGACCATGCTCTGGACCATTTCAATCAACGTATGCAGCTCGATCTCGAGCGTTTTATTGTAACGCTCGACATAAATGTGGTGACGAGAATGAATCTCAGCCTCAGTGAGAACTCCTGTTTTGGATAGAAATTCTACCGATTTCTTATTCTCAAATACGGCAAGGGCGTCCACCGTCGTATTGAGCACCGGGAGGCCTCTTTTTTTAGCTTCCTTCTGCCACTCTTCAGAGTAATTGTTCCCTTCAAAACGCACCGGCCGGCTTTCTTTAAGAAGCGTGCGAGTGAGCTCTACCACCGCTTCATCCCGGTTTTTTCCACCAGCGATGAGAGCTTTAAGTTTCTCCGTAGCAATGCGAAAGGAGTCAGCAACGGCAGCATTCAGCACGGTCATTGGCACCGCAACATTGGCTGAACCTCCAACGGCGCGGAACTCAAACTTATTCCCCGTAAAGGCAAATGGGCTCGTGCGATTGCGATCGGTGTAGTCTTTTGAAACTTCAGGAATGTGGCTAATGCCGAGATTTAGGATCTGGGCCTCAGTCCCTTGTCCGGCGCCCCCTTTTTCGATAGCAGTAAAAATCTCATCCAGCTGTTTGCCTAAAAAGACGGAGATGATGGCTGGTGGCGCTTCATTGCCACCAAGACGGTGATCGTTTCCAGGGGAGGCAATCGCTGCCCGTAGCATATCCGAGTGCTCATGAACGGCGGACAACGTGATCGCTACCACGGCAAGGAATCGAAGGTTCTGATGCGGCGTCGTCCCTGGCTCTAGGAGGTTTTCCCCTTTGTCGTTGGCGATACTCCAATTGCAATGCTTTCCATTGCCATTGATTCGAGCAAACGGTTTTTCGTGCAACAGACAAATAAGGCCATGCCGATTGGCGATGCGCTTCATGACTTCCATCGTTAACGTGTTGTGATCGGCTGCGATATTTACCGATTCAAAGATCGGGGCCAATTCAAACTGACTAGGGGCCACTTCGTTGTGGCGGGTTTTCACCGGAACCCCGAGTTTATAAAGCTCGGTCTCCATGTCTTCCATGAAAGATTTTACGCGGGATGGAATAGATCCAAAGTAATGGTCTTCCATCTGCTGACCGCGAGGGGGCGAGGCGCCAAGCAGGGTTCGTCCGGTCATCAAGAGATCGGGACGTGTCGACGCAAAACGGCGATCAATGAGAAAGTATTCCTGCTCAGATCCTAATGTTGCGGAAACAGTTTTGGCGTCGACATCGCCTAGGCATTTTAAAAAATCGCAAGCATTCTGCGAAAGGACCTGAACGGATCTCAATAGCGGGATTTTATTGTCCAGTGCCTCGCCGTGGTATCCAAAGAAGATGGTGGGAATGCAGATCGTCTTACCCATTTCTCCTTCAATAATAAAGAGCGGAGAAGAGGGATCCCAAGCCGTATAGCCGCGCGCTTCAAATGTTGAGCGCATTCCGCCGCTGGGAAAACTTGAAGCGTCAGGTTCTCCCTGAATTAGCTGAGCTCCAGAAAAGCGCTCGATCACCTTCAATTCCGAATGGTGAGTGCTTTGAATAGAAATAAAGGCGTCATGTTTTTCCGCTGTCAGCCCGGTCATCGGTTGAAACCAGTGACAGAAATGAGTCGCGCCCATCGACATTGCCCATTCCTTAATCACTTGAGCAATGGAATCAGCAGTCTCACGCGAAATTTTTTTCCCTTGATCGAGAGATTTTAATAGATGGTTGTAGGCATCTCGGGGAAGCTTTTCTCGCATGTTTCCCAGCCCGAACGTTAGGGAACCGAAGTACTCAGATATGGCGAGTGGATGGTGATCCATGGCGCCTCCTTTTTTGGGACGGGTGGTGGCTGAGGGTGATGGTACCCAACGCTGTTGGGAATTACGAAACAGATGATTGCTTGATTCAGGAGTTAGCATTCGGTCCTCAAATTGAAATCATCTCGAACTCCCTTTGACCCCTTTGTAAAAGTAGAGGTGAAATGGTAGCTCGCGATAACTATTTAGGTCTGTCCTTAAAGGGAACTACCTTAGCTCCCGAAAGACGTTCCCATTTAAAGATAAAAGGGGGAAAAGGGCAATGCCCATTTATGGCCCCACTCGGCCTTTTGCTCGGTATTTTTTGTCAAAGATGACTTCGCCTCTAGCGTCAATCATTTCCAAGTGCATCTCTTGCTTGGTGGCCGCGAAGTAGGCAAAGCCCAGCGCGTCAGAAGACCAAACCGTGCGGGCCCCTCTTTTGGAGCCACGATTTTCAGCCCCTGCTCCTGCAATCACGAAATTGAGCCCTCCGTCAGGCTTTAGCACCTGGTTGTCGTGGTCGTGGCCTGACACATAAAAGTCGGCCAAGTTTTTTATGGCCGGCAGCAGCCCATCGCGCAGCGCGGGGGTATCCCCATGTGCTCCATAGCTATAGATGGGGTGATGGCCGTACACGATTTTCCAGGTCGCCGAAGAGCCTTTAAGCTTTTCTACAAGCCAGCTGCGTTGGCTTGGCGAAAAGTCATTGGTATCTACTACGAAAAATTCAACGGTGTCCTTTTTGAAGGTGAAGTAGCGGGCGGGCATCGTCCAGGACTTGCTGATATTGCTGTAATCC
>JAYVQZ010000051.1:0-11761 GCA_043776735.1 Deltaproteobacteria bacterium
GAGTTTGTGTTTGGGTCGGTGCTACTGCAACGGGAGTTGGGGTCGCTGCTATTACCGAAACGGGCACAGTGGTAGTCGTTGGAACAGAAGTTGACCCAAAGGAGTAATAAATTCCAGCTGAAGAAGAACCAGTTGTCGATACTGATGGCGACACAGTGCTGTTAGCCTGGCCATATTGGCCTATTGTGGTTGTGGTTGTGGTTGTGGTAGCGGACGCACTGGCACTCCAGGGACTATAGATTTCAGCCGTGGCAAGTCCGCAAAAAGTCAGCGTTGTGAACATAAACGTGGTGATAACGCGTTTCAAGCGGGGACTCCTTGATGGAAAAATTATTAATGGAATTGCTGTTGATACTGCAAACCTCTGGCCATTGAGTTTTCCGTCGGAACGACCATTTAGTTTGTTGAAAGAAAAGGCAGGGGGGATCGCCCTCCCCAACACCTGAAGGGATTCAAGTAGATAGCGTATTCATGAGGTGTACACCAATTCGATCCCACTTCTTTTCAGAGTGACATCAGCGTTTTAGCTATCGCGGTTTATAAATTTTAGACGCTCAAAAACCATGGTCCCCGCTTTCTTACGTGGCTGAGACTCACGGACCTTCTGTCCGAGAGATCAGCGAGTGAACTTGAGAATGCCTAGCCCCATTTGAATGCGCTGAAAGAGAAACAGAACTCCCTAATGCTTTTCTACTTTTTCTTGGGTAGTAGAAATTCCGCCATTAGCGGCAAGTGGTCGGAGAGAAAATGCCAGGGTTTTCCGACAAGGCGATCAGCGGCAACCAGGCTTAGCTCACGAAAATAGATTCTATCTAAGCAGAGCATCGGAAATTTCGCCGGAAAGGTTTTGGCATGCTTGGCGTAGAATTTAGTGAATGCTTCACTGAGGTGAAGGTTTTTCTCCAATTTCTTCGTAATAACCTGCCTCCAGTCATTAAAATCGCCTCCTAAAATAAACGGCGACCCTTTGGGCACCCGGGAATGAATAAAATCGGTGAGTTTTTTTAGCTGTGCATGCCGCTCAAGTTGCAAGAGGCCAAAGTGGGTTCCGATGACATGAGCTTGCACGTCCTGCCCGGGCAGTTCGATCGCCGCATGGAGCAGCCCGCGTTTTGGCATAAAGCGAAGGTTCCGTTTGCTTGCCGGTCCAACACTAATGTCCACATGCTCAGAACTGTGAATGGGAAATCGGCTTAGGATCGCATTTCCGTGAGATCCTCCTTGAAATACCGCGTTCTGGCCATAGCAAGAATATGGCATGAGTTTGTCCATCAAGGCTTCGAGCTGAAGCGGATGCTTCTTATCTTCGATCGGCTCATCTTCTCGCCCTGCAACTTCTTGAAGCAACACGAGATCAGGCTTTAGCGAAGAGATCGCTCCACGGAGCTCCCTAAGAGATAACCGACGCCTATCCACCGTCTTTCCCTGATGGATATTGTAAGAAAGTATGCGAAGGGAACCCAACTTCATCAAATGCCATCCTTAAAGTTACCTGATCGTATCTCTTTAACTTCGATAAGAGAACCAGCGCTATTGCTAGTCCCAAAACCAGCGCTGGGCTAGGCGTTCACCCCGGCCGTTGGATATTTTTCGACCACCGCTTTTTTAGAACCTCGATGAGCAGGTTCTGATCTGTAATTTCTTTGTGGTTACTTTCCTGGGTCCCCCGACGGAAATTAAAGGAATCGTAGGTAATGCCTTTGTAAGAGGACTCCCACAGCCACACGGCATAGTTCACACCGAGCTCTTCAAAAATCCCGGTCACTTCCTCAAGATAACGAGGGCCACCCATTTGGTGCCGAATGACGCCAAACTCACCCACACTCACCGGCCCCGTTGATTTGAGTTTCTGAACTTGAGAAAGCTGTTTTTCCAGCCAATGCTTATTCCAAATCTCTCCGTCCGTTTGTTCGAGCGCCACAAAGCCAGGATAGGCCACGACGACCTCTTTATGGGAATAGGGATACGGCTCGTAGAAGTGAACGTTGGTAATCAGGTGATTTACTCTGGGTAGCTCTAATACTGATGTCCACTGTAGGTGGCTGTAATTCATGGCACCTACCAGGATGGGAACCTCCGCATTCTCTTGGCGAATGCCTTGGATTAGTTTGGCGGCAAGAGAATTCCAGTCGACCATCTGCCCTTTGTATTTAGGATAAAAGTCCTCGGGTGATTCCACTTTGGGCTGAACCCAACGATTGGATTCGGGTTCCACCATCAGATGAAAGCCTGCCAGAGCGGGATGCTTGCCGTAACGATGGGCCACATACCTCCACATTGCTACCCAGGCCTCTTGCGCCTTTGGATCGGTCCACACGCTATGAATCGCACGTTTCTTTTCGGACTCGTCAAAATTTGCCTCGTTTCGGCCTGGGCCGGTGCGAAAGCTTAAAGTCACAAACAGCTTGTACTTTAAGCATCGCTTCATCCACTCATCGAGATCCACTATTACTGCCTCATCCAATAAGTAGGGCTGAACTTCAGTGAAGGGCCCAGGGTAGGAAAGATTGATCCAATTGGCCCCCAGCGAGCTTAGGCGTTCAAGATCCGCATCGGAGTATGGGGGCCCCACCCTTCCGGTGCCCATTCCATCGCCATCATACTGAGGCTCAATTCGCTTCTGCCAGACGTTGACCCCGCGGAGTTGGGCCCCGTTATTCCACAAGGACCAGGCATTCGTTTTAGGGTTGGCCATTTTTTCAATACTTACCACTTCGGTTGAGGAATCCACCGGTGTCTCTTTCTCAGGACGCACTGGAGCTCGCTCTTTGTCGTGCAGCGAAACGCAACGCGTTAACAAGAAACCCAACACGAGCAAAAATAGCACCAGTGCAAGCAGTGGCACCATTTTGGAATTACTTTTTTTCATATCTCCTCAAACCCTCTTGGCCCATGATGAACGCACTTTTCTCTGAAGTCGCGTGATTCAGGCTCATTTTTTTAAAAAAACCAGACAACACGTCGCGTTGTCCACGAACCAAAATAAATCCTAATTTGGCATCAACCTTGCTCTGATGCATTCATAGGGGAAAGCACCGGGGCATTACGTTTCGGTTTCAGCCTTACAAAACATGGAATTCAACGAAAATATAGTGCGGCTTCTTGTCATCACCAGTGCTCTCTACGCGTTTTTCGCGGTAGACGATTTGGTAATAGATTTCGTAGCTAGTTTTTTTCGGCTCGGACCAAAGAAAATTTCCGAGATCGAAAAGGCCTCGCTTCTACGACGAACGGAAAAACGGATCGCGATTATCATCCCGGCCTGGAAAGAGGCCGATGTTATCGCCCGAATGGTAGCGGGAAATGCAAAACGCATTGAGTACGCCAATTACCATTTTTTTGTAGGCCTCTACCCTAACGATCCTGAATCTATTGCAAAGATATCGGAGCTTTCGCGGGCCGATTCCCGCATCCAGCCGATTGTAAATCCCAAAGCGGGCCCTACCTCCAAAGGGCAGATGCTCAATGTTGTAGTGCGCGAAATTCTTGAATTCGAAACGCAGGCCGGTTTTGAGTTTGATGCTTTCCTCATGCATGACGCTGAGGATATTATCCACCCGTTTTCGCTCAAGGTGCTTAACCGAGAAGTCGAGAACTATGACTTCGTCCAGGTACCGGTATTCTCATTGCCCGTGCCTAACCAACGGTTAGTTGCCGGAATTTATGCCGATGAGTTTGCTGAAAACCATTTAAAGGAACTCCTGGTCCGAGAAAGACTAAAGGCTGCGATTCCTTCGGCTGGAGTTGGCACCCTACTCTCCCGTGCATTGATTTTGCATTTCATGAGATCTCACGGAGAGCTTTTTAATCAGAACACCGTCACGGAAGACTATGATCTGGGCATTCGATCGCACCAGCGCGGATTTCGTTCTCACGTGGTAAGCAGCTATCTTCAAAATGAAGACGGCAAGCAAGACTTCATCGCCACTCGCGAGTACTTTCCTCGCCACTTCCAAAGGTCAGTGCGTCAAAAAACCCGGTGGACCGTAGGAATCACCTTCCAAGGCTGGAAGAATCTCGGCTGGTGCGGGAGCTTGTGGAATCGGTATTTCCTCTATCGCGACCGGCGAGGCGTGCTTTCTAATCTTGTAGGCCTAATGGGATACGTCGTGGCTATTGCTGCTGGTATAGCCATGTTCAAACAGAGCAGCTGGTTGAACAACCCAGTGCTTCATACCAATTGGTTTGCCGCATTAGTAGGAACAAATCTGGGTTTTATGGCCGTACGCTTCGTCCAACGGCTGCGCTATACTTCAACTATTTATGGCCCTCGAGTGGCGGTTTTTGCTGCCGCTCGTTGGCCAATCGGGATTCTCATAAACGCTCTGGCTACTATGAGCGCCGCCAAACAAGAAGCGGTGGCGCGCTTGTACCAACAGCCCATTGCTTGGGCTAAGACTGAACATGAGTTGCCAGAGCTTTTTGGCGAAGCAGTTCATGCCTAGTACTAGTTAGGATCCCATTCCGCTTAGTTGGGGGAGAACTGAAATGACCCGCCTCTTTTTGGGGACTCTTTTTTTTGGCATCGTCACTTCGTCATGCAACGCTATGTCTGGGCGCCTTCTTTTTTTAGAACAAAAATCTAACACTACCGTAGGTACCAAATGCGTCCAAATTTTTTATGATGGCGCAAAACGCTCCGAAAAACAGTTTGGCTACGGGCGCACCATGGCTCTCTACCTACAAAATCTATTGGGCCATTTTGTAAACGTTCAGCAGGTCATCTCCCCGATTGAGCGTTATGCCAAAGGGGGCTTAGATCAGTGCCCTTACAACTTTTACTTAGGCAGCAATTTTGACAATCCATTGCCCAAAGATTTCATCGCGGATTTTAAAACCAGCCCCTCGCATGTCGTGTGGCTTGGTTACAACATGTGGCAACTTGGCGACGCTGTGACTCAGGAGAAGTTTGGGGCCAGCTACCTAAGCATCGCTGAAATCGATAAGAAGAATCTTGATGCTCAAGGGATACCCGGTTTTTTTCGGTTGTATGAGTACCTCGGAGAAACCTTCATCAAATATGCCGCGGTAAATTCCAGCGGAACTCTAGACGCCGTTTATGACATCGTGAAAGTAAAAATCACCGACCCTTCGGTGAAGGTCATTGCATGGGCCAAACACTCCACCTTAAATGAAAAAGTTCCGTATATTTTACGAAAGCAGAATCGCTGGTTTGTTGCCGATCTTCCCTTTCCGTACATGAATGAAGAAGATCGCTACCTTATTTTTTCTGACGTTCTATTCGACATGATCGAGGAAAAGCCGCTGCGAACGGAAAAATTGGCAACAGTTCGGCTTGAGGACGTCCACGCCGCTCTCCCGTTAGCTCAGGTGCGGGCGTTTTATGAGGCGTCAAAGCGGCAAAACGTAAAATTCATCACTTCAGTGATACCTATCTTTAATGATCCCTACTTAGTCTACGGGGTTCCCGGAGCGCCCAAACGGCAGACCATCGGCGAGAATCCTGCTTTCGCGCAACTGCTGCACGAAATGATGGATTCTGGAATGGTTACTATCGCGATGCATGGGGTAACCCACCAAAGTGATGAGAGAAAAAACCCGCTCGGAGTCAGCGGAATGGACTACGAGTTCTGGGATGTCGTGCTCAACAAAGCGATGCCCGACGACAATGCCCGCGATCTCATCAAAAGGCTCGAGCTAGGCGTTAGTGAATTGACTAAGGTGGGCATCGTCCCCAGCCTTTGGGTAACTCCGCACTATGCCGCCTCAACCATGAATACCTGGGTACTGGGGCAGAGCTTTGACTGGGTAATGGGGCGCCTCCTTTATCAGCCGTTTTTGGCTACTCAGAAAACGAAACTTCCCCAAAATATGCGCTTTTCGCGTCCCTCTTCGGAATTCGAAGGAGTGCGCGATTCCTTCTTCACCGATCTGAATGTAGAGATGGGCAAGGACTCACCGCTGTCCGAACAGTTTTTCCCTTACGAGATATATGGAGACGCCACCGGAAGTCGTGTTATCCCAGAGAATATTGGCTATTTGACACCCAAAAAAAACGTACCTGGCTCCCTATTGGTGGACAATATGTTGCAGAGGCTAAAGAGAAATCGAGTTCTGCGTGATTACTGGGGATCTTTTTTCCTTCACCCCTATTTAAGCAATAGTGTCGCCAACGGCGGGATTGGGGCCTTTGAAGGAGACACCAGAGAGATTGAACGCTTCTTTTCGGAGGCGCAAAAAATGGGTTACCGATTTATTTCGGCCAAGGAATGGGTCAAGGATAAGGGCAACCTCATGCGTCCGGAGCCGCTGGAGATCAGATAGTTAATTTCGAGGTATAATAGGACGCACCACACTCCACTCTTTATCGCATCCTAGAGGTAGCTCATGTCACTTTCTGAACTCTCTATCCGGCGTCCCGTTTTTGCCTGGATGCTAATGTCCGCTCTCATTATATTCGGAGGCGTTTCTTTTTTACGCCTGGGAGTGAGCCAACTCCCGGACGTGGACTTTCCTATTCTCACCGTCAATCTTTCCTTGCCCGGCGCGGCGCCCGAAGTGATGGAGACCGACGTAGTAGACGTTGTGGAAAATTCGCTGATGACCATTCACGGCGTCACCAAAGTAAGCTCCACCTCGCGCAATGGTACAGCGACCGTTACCGTTGAATTGGCTATCGATCGCAATATTGATCTCGCCCTTCAGGACGTTCAGGCCAAGGTGGCGGAGGCTCAAAAGAAGCTTCCCAAAGAAATTGAGCCCCCCACGATCACTAAGACCAATCCCGATGATCAGCCCATCCTTTGGCTGGCCACCTCAAGCGATACGATGCCGATGAAGGATCTGATGACGTATGTACGCGACTACCTCTCGCCTAATTTTTCCACCACTCCCGATGTAGGCGACATCAACCTAGGTGGTTATGTAGATCCCAACCTTCGCGTTTGGGTTTCCGAACAAAAGTTAGCTTCCTACCAATTAACAGTAAATGACGTCATTGCTGCCATCGGAAGCGAACATTCCGAACCCCCGGCTGGTTGGATCGCCGATGCCCGTCATGAGTACAATGTGCGGACTCTGGGAGAGGCAAGCTCCACCGAAGAGTTTGGAAAGCTCATCATCAACAGCCGCGGGGGGCAACCCAACTACCGGCCCATTTATCTTGGGCAAGTGGCAAAGATTGAAGACGATCTCGCCGATATCCGCCGCATCAGCCGCGCCCAGGGAGCCCCAGCGGTTGGATTGGGAATTCGAAAACAGCGCGGGTCCAACGCCGTAGCCGTGGCAGATCAGGTAAAAAAACGCCTGAAAGAGCTGGAACTTCACCTTCCTAAAGGAGTGAAGTTGGGTATCAACTTCGATTCTACAACCTTTATCAAAGACGCTGTCCATGAATTAAATTTCACCCTTGTCCTCTCGGCGCTTCTTACTTCACTCGTCTGCTGGTTCTTCTTAGGATCCTGGTCTTCAACGGTGAACGTACTGATGTCCATCCCCACATCAATCGTGGGAACTTTTCTGATTCTTTACTTTGCTGGTTTTACTCTAAACACATTCACTCTATTGGGCCTTTCTCTCGCCATTGGTATTGTGGTTGATGACGCCATCATGGTGCTAGAAAATATTATTAGGCATAGGGAGATGGGCAAAGATCGAGTTACGGCTTCTATTGATGGCGCCAAAGAGATCACCTTTGCCGCATTGGCCGCTACGATCTCGATCGTAGCGATATTTCTTCCGGTGGCCTTCATGCAAGGGGTGATTGGCCGGTTTTTCTTCCAATTTGGCGTGACCATGACCGCCGCCGTACTTCTTTCATTGGTAGAGGCTCTTACATTAACCCCCATGCGCTGTTCTCAATTTTTAGATTCGGGTGAGCGCACTAGCCGCTTGGGAAGATCCTTAGAACACGCCATCGCAGCAAGCGCCAAAATCTACCACAACCTACTGCAGAGGTGTTTAGCCTATCCTAAAACGACAATTGCAGCCTCGCTGGTAATCTTTGGCTTGAGTGTCTTATCCGTTCGGGCTTTGAATAAAGAGATGCTGCCGGCCGAAGATCAGAGCCGTTTCATGGTGCGTATCAAAACTCCAGTGGGTAGCTCTCTGGCCTATACCGACGCCAAATTTAAGGAGGCTGAAAAGTTTTTCGCAACCCGCCCCGAGATAAAGAAATTCTTTATTTCCGTCGGAGGTTTTGGTGGTGGAGAGATCAATACGGGAATTGCTTTTATTAGCATGAAAAACAAGGGCGAGCGCGGTCGAGATCCACAGACTGGCCGCGAACTCTCTCAGGCCGATCTGATGGATCTTTGTCGAGTCACTTTAAATAAAATTCCGGACGTTACGGCGCGTGTGCAAGATCTCTCTATGCGCGGCTTTGCCGCTGGCCGTGGCTATGCCGTTGAGTTCTCTATCCTCGGGCCGGAATGGGAAAAGTTAGGTGAATACTCTCAAACCATCACTAAAAAATTGGAGGCGACTGGACTGGTAACCGATATTGATACCGACTACAACGTGGGAATGCCGGAAATCCAGGTAATACCCAATCGCGCCAAAGCGATTCAGCGTGGCGTTAGCATTGCGGCTATCGGGCAGACGGTAAATGCGCTGATTGGGGGCGTTGTCGTTGGGAAATTTGCCAAATCGGGGCACCGTTACGACATTCGCCTGAAACTTTTGGACGAGGTATCCGACAGAGCTCGCCGTATCTCCTCACTAAACATCAGAAATAACCGGGGAGAGCTGGTTCCGCTCGGTGATGTCACCACGATTAGGGAGAAACCGAGTCTTCTCTCGGTGTCTAGACAAAATCGGCAGCGTGCAGTCACCCTGGGAGCCAATATTGCCCGAGGAAAGTCACAGCAGACCGCCTTGGATGCCACCGTTAAGATCGGCAAGGAAGTCTTGCCCGAAGGTTATCGTCTGGTTCTTACTGGGTCTTCACAATCGTTTAAGGACTCCATGATGAGCCTTTTTTACGCGCTGATCATGGGACTAATTGTGGCTTATATGATCTTGGCCTCACAGTTTAATAGCTTCGTCCACCCCTTTACGGTGCTCATGGCATTGCCCTTTAGTTTGTCAGGAGCTTTTTTAGCGTTACTGGTTACCGGCCAGTCATTAAACCTCTACAGCATGATCGGGTTAATTCTACTCATGGGAATCGTAAAAAAGAATTCTATTCTGCTAGTAGACTTCACTAACCAAGTGCGCAATGAAGAAAATAATCTCAGCGTGAAGTCAGCCCTTCTTAAGGCCTGCCCGGTGCGATTAAGGCCAATTTTAATGACGTCATTGGCAACTATCGTAGGTGCCCTGCCCGCCGCATTGGCCATTGGTCCCGGAGCCGAGAGTCGAATCCCCATGGCGATCGCCGTCATCGGAGGAGTCCTCTTTTCAACGGTTCTAACGCTGATTGTGGTCCCTTGTGTTTATCAAACATTGGCAAAATTAGAGCGGAAGCACCCGGCACGATTACAGTTGGAAGTTGCTGCTTAAACGGTTGCTCTTGGACAGCGGCGGCCGGCCAAGTCCTTCAAGCATCCGTCTTCAACTTAAATCAAAATATCCGAACCATCGCGAGGTCAGGGGCCAGTCCTTTATTCAAATCCGCACGCACCGTCTTACCAGTGTGGCCCCTCGCCTGGGCTTTCTTGGCTGGTAGCGAAGGAGGCCGCTTGCCTCTAGTATGTTTTGGACCACGTAATCAGTAAGAGTTTTAAAGGGCTTTCCCCACTCCGCAATACGCGTAAAGGCCGGCAAGTCAAAAAATCGCTTTCCAAAGGGATTCCCCTTCTTTGCGCCAAAGACAAAGGTAGCCACTTGAGCGCTTAACACTCTAAGGAAATTTTGAAACCCTCGCCGGGTCAAGGCTTTCAAAGAGAAGTGCAGATGATTGCTGTTGATAGAATGCTTATAAAGCCTAATGCCCCACTTACGGCTTAAGCTTGTGATTAGTTTTGATATAAAAGCCTCATTCTTCTTTGTGCGAAAAGAGTACTTTCCTGCGGCAAACGAAGATCTGAGAGTGAGATGAATAGGCTTTCTGGTGTTAAGGGGACGAGCCTTCTTTCTTTTGCCGACTGAATATTCTCCGCCATGCACCGGCGAATATTTGAAAGAATCATCAAGAAGAAGTTGTCGAGTTGGTGCCGCCATTCTTCTTTTATCGACTGTTTTGATGCATGGGGCAATAGCATTTTATTGCTTTTAAGGGAGCGTATATTGTCGATAGAATGGGTTTGAGGAACGCAAGACGGATGCAAAACATGCACGAGTTCGGATAATCCAATTTAAGTTGAAGACGGATATTTAAAAAACATTGCGGCCGAGGCTGGGAACGCCCGGCAACGCTAAAGGCCAAAAAATAGCACCGCTGCTTAGAAAGCACCCCCCCCCACCCTAGTGACATGCCGCCAAGTCACTGCCTAAAGTCGTGCAACGGCGCACCGACTCGCTCATTTTTCCGTTGTCCTGTGAAACAGATAGAGGAGTTCTCGAGGTCTTTAAGCCGCGCTCAAATAATTAAATAGTGGAACAGGCCGCCTACAAACCAAAGCACCAGCGCTCCCACGATCGCGGCTGGCCAACTGGTAACTTTGAAGTTGGTGAGTAGCGCGGAACTCAATTTCAAAAGTGCCGCATCTACCACAAAGATGAAAAATCCCAGGGTAAGAATGGTAAAGGGGAGGGCCAGAAAGAGCAGCAGGGGACGAATCGTCATATTGATCATCGCCAAAACCGCCGCCGCTAAAAGGGCAGAACCGAAACTCTTTACTTTAAAACCAGGAACGACGTAGGCGGTAACGACGAGCGCCGCAGCCGAAACGGTCCAATGAATAAGAAGATAGAATAAGGGACCTGGATTAATTTCAGGGTACATCTGCCGGAGATAACCTGTTCCCTTAGGGAGTACAAGATTATTTCAATTCCCGCCGAAGGACCTTTCCCACATTGGATTTAGGTAAGGTGCCGATGAATTCCACTTGTTTAGGCACTTTGTAATTGGTGAGGTTCGCTTTGGCGTAGGCGATCACTTCTTCCACTGTAAGACTGGGATCCTTTTTAACAACAAACGCTTTTACGATCTCCCCGGAATGTTCATCGGCAACTCCGATAACCCCCGCCTCAAGAATCTTAGGATGGCCAGCTAAAACCTCTTCCACCTCGTTGGGATAAACCTTAAACCCAGAGACTGTGATCATGTCCTTCTTTCGATCGACAATCTTAAAGTAGCCGTCAGGGGAAACTTCAGCCACATCGCCCGTCTTGAGCCACCCATCCGCTAGCATCACCAGTGCGGTCTCTTCTGGCCGGTGGTAATACCCCCGCATGACCTGCGGACCACGTACGGCAACCTCGCCGGGTTGGCCAAGTTCAACCTCTTTCCCTTGGTCATCTACTAGTTTTACTTCGGTATTGGACACCGGAAACCCAATAGTGCCGGGCCGGTCTTGTCCGTTGATGGGATTGATGCAAACCACGGGTGAGGTTTCCGTCAGCCCGTAGCCCTCAAGGATCTTGCCACCGGTGACGGCGGTCCATTTTTCAAGAACGGGACGCTGAAGGGCCATGGCTCCTCCCACACAGACCTTAAGTGTGGATAAATTAAGTTTGGCAAAATCAGGATGGTTGAGCAGGGAGTTAAAAAGCGTATTGACTCCAGTCAACAAAGAGACGGGCCACTTACCTAATTCCTTGATGTAGCCAGCAAGGTCGCGGGGATTGGTAATAAGCACATTGAGAATTCCCGTCTTAAAAACGAAGAAGGTCACCGTCAACGAGAAGATATGGTAGA
>JAYVQZ010000052.1:0-2998 GCA_043776735.1 Deltaproteobacteria bacterium
AATCGGAGAATCCTTATTTAACGTGAGATGGGTTCGAGAATGATTGTAATAGTCTCGATAGCTATCTAGGACTCGCGTTAGCTGCCGTTCATTAAAGGCGATGATATGGTCGGTGCACTCTCTTCGAATAGTTCCGATAACTCTTTCCACATACGCATTCTGCCAAGGGCATTTGTGGGCCGTGATGACGTCTTTGAACCCGTGGTACTTGAGCCCCCAAAAGTTCTTGTCCCTGTCGTGCAATACGATTTTTGGAAGCTCCGCGAACGGATGAGCATTCCTGAGCTGCTGCGCCGTCCACGTTGTTGAAGGACGACTCGTCACCGCGAAACGTAGGATCTTTCTTCGATCGTGAGACAGGATGACTAAGACATAAAGTCGGCTTAGCCACATGGTGGGAACAAGGAAAAAGTCGATGGCGACTACATCCTTTGCGTGATTTTTGAGAAAGGTTCGCCAGTCCTGTTTGAAGGGCCGCGGAAACTTTGCACGAAGCATGTACTTTTGAACGCTCGACTGGGAGATATCGATCCCTAACTTCAAGAGCTCTCCGTGAATCCTCGGGGCTCCCCATCTCGGGTTCGCGATAGAAATTTCACGGATGAGTCTTATGACTTCTCGCGGGAGGATTCGCCGTCCGCCCTTTTTTCCCACCTTCCAACTCCAAAACCACCGAAATCCGTTCCTGTGCCATCGGATCAAGGTCTCCGGCTGGACTAAATGGAGGGCACCTTTCCAGGCCAAAAGCCGATTCGAAAGCCAAACTAGAAACGTCTTATCCCAAACTCGAATCAAAGGCCGGCATTGTTTACGTTTCAGAATTCCGACCTGGTATCTAAGAAACGCGTTTTCCCAGATCAAGGATTCTCGGCTACTGAAATGGCCACGGACTACGGTAAAAATGACGCGAAGAAATAGCATCGCGGCACTCTCGTGATAGCTCCGCTTTCCGTCAACGAAATCGAGTTTTCCTAATGATTACAGCACGGACGAGATAAAAAAGAGGCACATACTTTTCTTGAGCCGTCTTGGGCGACATCGATAGCAGTGTCAAAAATTG
The DNA here is from genome assembly GCA_043776735.1 of Deltaproteobacteria bacterium. Lineage (GTDB taxonomy): Bacteria > Bdellovibrionota > FAC87 > UBA2466 > UBA2466 > JBGSST01. The sequence continues at coordinate 1,061 of JAYVQZ010000052.1, forward strand.
ACGCTAGATATCCGACTCCCCCCCATGCTAAAAACGATAAACTTTTTTCACGGAGCCGGATGCAATTCTTAGTTTTGAGCTTTCGCTTCCGCTCGCCGTTGTCCAATGAAAAAACGATCTAAATATTTGAAACGGGTCAGCGCCGCCTTCATTTTGGCATTCGCCTTAGACGCGGCGTCATATGCCCATGTTTTGAATTGTTCCCGACTTCTTGAGGACGCTCGTGCTGAACGAACTCTTTATGACGCAGGACCAGTTCGTAGTCTCGCTCGTCTCAATCCAAACATTCCCACTTTGGTTGTCGTCGATGGTCTTTCCTCAGGTGCCGATTACGCGGTTCGGGCGCGAGAATTGTTCCCTAAAATCAATATAGTTCACGTCCAAACTGCGCGAAGAATGGCCCCGGGGCTTGTTGATTCGTTTCAACCAAAGGCCTATGACGCCAACGTTGTTTTCTATCCCGAAAAATTTGGTCATCTTGCGCAACTTTTGGAACCTTTCAAACGAGCGGGTTTGCGAGTGGTGGCCGGAGCGGAAACTAGTCCCAAAGTTCGTGCGTTGCTTACCGATCGTCTGGGGTTACCCGGCAGTTCCCTACTTTTGGCCGATGCGCTAAACAATAAGTATCTAGCGGCCAGCGCTGTGAGCCCTTACGTTAAAACGATTCCCGGTCAAAGGTTTAGTGATCCCCACGCAGCTTGGGAATGGGCGCAATCGGAGGGACTGTCTTTTCCGATCATGGTTAAGCCGGTAGATGCTGCAGGTAGTTTTGGAGTTACCGCATGTCATTCCAAGAACGATTTCTTTAAGGCTTTTTCTCAATTAGGTCGGGGAAATCCACTGGGACGACGTAGCACCGCAATGCTGGTTCAGCCCTATTTTTCCAGAAAGGTTTTCACTGAATATGTGATTGACGCTGTAGTCGACACAGAAACCGGCGTAACACTTTCAGACATCCTTGAATACGATAAGGAGGAAAACAATGGGCGAATTAATTATTTAACTACCCGATTGGTTCATTTGTCTCCCCGGGATGCTCTTTTTGGTGCCGCACAAAAATTCGCAAACGGTGTGGCTACGGGACTGGGTATGAAGGATGGCCTTCTTCATATCGAGGTATTTGTGAAGAATGGTACTTTTCCACCAGAAATTTATTTTATCGAAGCCGGTGGCCGACCCGCGGGAGGAGGAATTCCTAAATTTGTTCGGGCTTGCGGCGGCACGGATATGATCACCCTTCATCTGTATTCGATGTTCGATAGGGAAAAATATTTGGAACTTATCCAAAATCCCATGCGGTTTGAATTTGAGGGAGTACAGGTGGAATTGCTTGGGCCCAAGAATTCAGGAATCGTTGCCTCAATTCCGACCGATGAAGAATTCCGGCGTCAGATTCCAGGTTTTTTGTCCCATTCGTTGCACCTAAAACCGGGGTTCCGCACGGGACGCGCCCAGGACCTTTTTCAAGGGCCGGGCGTTATCAACGTCGTGGGGACGAAAGCTCAGGTCGATAACGCGGAGGCGTCAGTTCGGGCTTGGGAAAGCGGGAGTGATCTGTATCGGTTGCGAAATCCTACCTTAATCGAATGGCTTCTTCGGCGATAGTTTCGTTGAAACTCTGATCTTCGGGTTCTAACTCTTGGCTATCATAAGGTGTTTAAATATTGGCCAGCGTCTCGACTACTTTGCGTGCCCCCTCGGCATTTCTACGTTCATTGGGTAGATGGGCCGCAATGCTTTGAAGGAAGTCTTGGTTGCTGATCCATCCCTTCGTTTCCCGCCGCAAGTAATTTTTGAGGTCTTCGGGGGCAGAATAAAGGTCGTTACGAATCTCTTTCCGGCCGTCGACCAGCATAATAATATCTTCAAAATCCTTGCTGCCCAAAAAGTCCATCTTTCCGCGTCCGTTAAAGGCTTCCACTTTGGCTCCGAGAAAAT
>JAYVQZ010000053.1:0-2997 GCA_043776735.1 Deltaproteobacteria bacterium
GGGTAGCTCCACCAAATGTGCCAGGTATGCCGTTAAAAGCGAGCGTCTTCGGACCAAACTGATATCCTTCGACCCGCAACCGCGTAAGGAGATTGATCAGCTGTGCGACGAGACGATCCGAAAACCCTTTGAGGACGTTCCACCGTCTTTTTTCTCGCGAGCGGAGCCGGGTGATGTTTTCTTTGTCGATAATTCGCACGTCGCATTGATGAATACAGACGTGACTGTTTTCTTTTTGGAGACGTTGCCAAAATTGCCGGCCGGAATTCTCGTTGGAATTCACGATGTCTTTTGGCCGTTTGACTATCCCGATGTTTGGGCAGAACGACTCTACGCCGAACAGTATCTTTTAGGCATGTTGCTCTTAGGGGGGAATAGCGTTCAGATTGAACTCCCCTCCTATTATCTCTGGTTAAAACAGCGGGAAAAAGTGGAAAAAGGTCTGGCAAAGCTGTATTCGGCTTTACCACCAGAGGTCGAACGCCATGGAGGAGCTTTTTGGTTTACCTGGCAAGGCGTTAGGTAAAGGCTCATTTACCTGCAATATTCCCAGTGCCTGTCTGGTTTTGAGCCTAGTTCCGAGTCTCTTTCGCATCGACCCCGACGCCCCCGCCATGGTAGAAGGTTTTCGTTCCGCGGCAGGGTATTTCCCCGCGTAGAAACAAACAAAATTAGGCACCCCAAGAGGCCAGATGATCAGTACAACGGATGTATCCTTAAGTTTCGGTGGCCGTCGGCTATTCGATAGCGTGAACGTTAAATTTGTAGCGGGTAACTGCTATGGCCTTATTGGCGCCAACGGCGCTGGCAAATCCACCTTTCTTAAGATTCTGGCTGGCCTTGAGACTCCCAGCGCCGGAACGGTGGCTATCACCCCTGGTGAGCGTCTCTCCTTCTTGCGTCAGGATCATTTCGCCTTTGATAATGTGACGGCGCTCAAGACCGTTATCATGGGGCAGCCCAAGCTGAATGCCTTGATCGAAGAGCGAGAAACGCTGTATGCCAAGGACGAGTTTTCCGATGCTGATGGGGATCGCGCTGCGGAATTGGAATCTGAATTTGGAGACATGAACGGGTGGGAGGCCGAATCCGATGCCGCCGTCCTCCTAGCTGGTTTAGGGATCTCCACTGATCTCCATGAAAAGAAAATGGGGGAGCTAAATGGTTCTGAGAAGATCAAAGTCCTTCTTGCTCAAGCCCTATTTGGCAATCCTGACATTCTTCTCCTCGACGAACCTACCAACCATTTGGATGCTAAGGCGATCGCCTGGTTGGAAGACTTTCTCTATGACTTTGAACAGACCGTCATCGTGGTTTCCCATGATCGTCATTTTTTAAATAAAGTCTGTACGCATATGGCAGATATCGATTTTGGGAAGATTACATTGTTCTCAGGCAACTATGACTTTTGGTACGAGTCGAGCCAATTAGCACTACGCATGGCTCAGGAGAAGAGTCGAAAGTCCGATGACAAGGCGAAAGAACTAAAAGACTTTATTGCCCGTTTTAGTGCGAATGCTTCAAAATCCAAGCAAGCCACTTCGCGTAAGAAACAGCTTGAGAAGCTTACGCTAGATGACATCAAACCCTCTTCCCGAAAGTACCCGTTTGTCGGATTTAAACCTGCCAGAGAAGCCGGCGATCAACTTTTAAAGGTGACCAATCTAAGTAAGGTGATTGATGGAAAAGAGGTTTTGAATAACGTTAGTTTCAGCCTAAAGAAAACAGACAAAGTGATCTTTGCCGGTGACGAGATCGCAGCCACCACGCTCTTTAAAATTCTTACTGGGGAACTGAAACCTGACTCAGGAGAGTTTGCGTGGGGCATTACCACTACACAAGCGAACTTCCCTAAGGACAATGCCGAGTATTTTGAAAACTCAAGTCTGACGTTGATCGATTGGCTCCGGCAGTACTCAGAAGAGAAGAGCGAGACTTTTATTCGCGGTTTCTTAGGTCGCATGCTTTTTTCTGGGGAAGAGTCGTTAAAGAAAGTGACCGTGCTTTCAGGGGGCGAAAAAGTTCGTTGCATGTTGGCCAGGATGATGCTCACCAATGCCAACGTACTCTTGCTTGATGGCCCAACGAACCACTTGGATTTGGAATCGATTACCGCAGTGAATAACGGACTCATCCGCTTTCCCGGAACGATTCTTTTTACCTCACACGATCATCAGTTCAATCAGACGATCGCAAATCGGGTGATTGAACTAACGGTTACTGGCGCCAATAGCTACGAAATGAGCTACGACGAATATCTGGAACAGAAGTAAGCCGGTGGCCGGCGCGAAAAGATTTAGCAAAGTTAACATTGAGATCAGCAATATCTGTAATCTTCAGTGTAGCTTTTGCCCTGAAGTCATGCGCGAAAAAGGGCTGATGGACCCGTCGTTGTTTTCCCGCATTGTGACTCAGGTGGCTCCCCTTGCTGATCAGGTTTGCTTCCACTTAATGGGTGACCCCTTGGTGCATCCTAATCTTTCAAACCTTCTGGATATCTGCCACGAGCAGGCGGTGAAGGTTTTTTTTGTTACCAACGGAGTTTTGCTCAATGAGAAGTCGGTGGGGTTGCTTCTCCATCCAGCGCTTCGGCAGGTGAATTTTTCCCTTCATAGCTTTCATGACAATTTTGGCGATAAAGATGCGACCAGCTACTTAGAGCGGATATTTGCTTACACCGATCGGGCTTTTATTGAACGCCCTGATCTGTATATCAACTACAGAATGTGGGATCTTAAAGCAGGGATGGCAACGGCGGTCGAGCAGGAAGGCATTTACCAGGCGATTGAAAGGAGATTTGAAGTTCAAATCAATCGTCAACCCGACGTGAGAATTCACAAAGGTCGTGTTCTAAAAAATCGGCTCTACCTTCATTTTGACACTCAATTTATCTGGCCGGACGTAAGTCTTCCCCTTTTGGGAAGCAAGGGCACCTGCTATGGCCTTTCCAATCATTTTGGAATTCTGGTGGACGGTACGGTGGTGCCTTGCTGTTTG
>JAYVQZ010000054.1:0-11755 GCA_043776735.1 Deltaproteobacteria bacterium
TAAAAGTGGCTGCCCGGCCTCCCAATGGGTGACGTGCTCAAACATCTCCCCGTTAAAGTCCTGGCGGGAATTTTCCAGAATTTTTTGTGGGGCTGCGATCTTACGGACCATTTCCGCAAGGTCAGGCGATTCCAATCGAGGCAGGCTTACCCCTAGCATGCGAAAAGGTCGTAGAAAGTCCGTTATTGCCTGCGACTCAGGTTGCTTTTTCTTTTCGTCAGCCGACTCTGTTTTTGGCGCTTTGGTGCGAGATTCCTGCGTTCGTCTCCAGGATTCCTCGGCAAGCCGAACCCAGGCGAGCGTCCCGCCGTACAGGAACACGTCCCCTTTAAAGAGCTCACCGGTAATGGGGTCAGCAAAAGTCGGGGCGTAACCCAAAATGCCATGACCTACCGAGGTATCATCAAACGTGATGACGTTAAAACGAAGGTCCCCTTGTTTGTCTCGGGTATCTTCAAAAACAACTTCAAGCGGGGTCTTTTCGGTAGATTGCTTAAGAGCGGCATTCCACTGATCGATGGCTGATCTTAGGCCGCTTTTGAGATGTTCGGGAAAAGTGGGGTCAACTAAGTACCGCACCGGCTTTTGAAGATTTCGTAGATTCATCCAATCCTGAGTTTCTGATTGGCTTGGCTGCAAGTAGGAATCTAATCCGGGAAGACTGGTCTTAAAAAATCCAAAATGCATCTGAAGGTTTGCCGGATAACCCTTTGCAGCAAAGGTAGAGGGCACCTTAGCCAAGAAGTGATACCGCTCTCGAACCAGGGTGCCGTCCGAGAGCTGCCTGGTGACGTCAAAGCGAAGGGACCCCGTCTCTTGCCGAATATTTTCCATGGTTGAAGAAAGGGAGTCTGGTCGGTACTCATCCTGAGCGTCCTGTGCTCCATCTAGCACGACAAAGTCTCTTTGATTCCAAGGTCGTCGACTTTCGGTTTCCTCTTCCTCGTTCGTGTCTTGTCCGTCAGCATTTTGTTTGCGCAGGACATCCACATTGCGAATCGGAAAGCTAGCAACTATCGGTGTCCGTTCGGCCTGCCGCTTAGCCTGCAGGATCTTGACGGAGGAAACGACATCTATCGATTTCTCCCTAATTTCAAACTTCACCAACGAGTTGGTTTTGAGATAGGCCCCGGGGAGCTGATTGGAAAATTTCCCCCCTGGAGATTTAACTTCGATGACAGATTTTAAAAAATAGAATTCTCCCGTGAGCGCTGCCTTTGGTAACCGAGCCAAATTCCCAAGGATAGGCCGTACCGGACGTTCTGCTGCGCAGCCAATAAGAAGAATTAAGGCCAATGCGATAAACCACTTCATAAGATCATCTCCCCAAAAACGGAGAGGCGGCTCGTGCGGGAATCAAAGAGAGTGACGTTGCGTAGATGGCCAGTCGATTCGTCCATCCGAGCCACCAGCAGTTCGTGAGCGATGCCCAAGGAAATCGCCTCGGTAACGCGCAAGCCAGCCCGTTCCATCGATCCAAAATCATTGTGCCAAACATTGCTAAGACTTTGCTGGGCTGTCAGCCCGAGTTCAAAGAAGAGTGGGCGGAGATTGAATTCCAGTGTGGCCTTTTCTGTTAGTCCAAAGCCGGGAAATTGCCTTCCTTCTGGACTAGTTCGAAATTTCGACAGCTCGACCCACGGAGCCATTTCAATTTGGAGAGCCAATTTGTTGGTGGCCTGCCAACGGACCACGCCATTGGTACCCACTCGCACGCGTGCTCCATCATAGTTCCAGCGATCGAGTGCTAGGGCGGTTAGGAAGGGGCGGACGTCGCCTTGGACCTCAGGCCTGGTATCAACGGAAACGCTTATTTGAACTTTGGCGTAAGGAGCTGCAAAGTTTTCGTGCTTATCAAAGGGCCGATCGATGCGGGCGGAGAGCTCTGACCACAGAGAACGGCTCCATGCCGTGGCGTACTTAGCTTCGAGTGAAATCGTAGTTCGAGGGTAGTCCGGGTCGAGCTGTGAACCCACCATCGTGCGTAGCATCGCCTCTCCGAAAAGCGGAGTGCCGCTAAGCAGCGTTAACAAAACGACTACTTCTGTTAACGCTTCGTGTCGAAGCGATTGTAGGAGGTGCCGCAACATGGGTAGCTAGGGGTAACAAAAAACGAGAAACGTGTCTCGATAATAGTAATGCATTGCAACACAGTGCCCAGCCGGTTGGGGAAGGGCGCTGTGCAAGTTGCTGAATTATTAATACAATTACATGGGTTCAGGGGCTCGGTGTTTCGAATGAAAATCGAGCCCCTTCGTTTTTTTACCGATAATTTTTCGCCATCTCATCGTAGAAGTGGATGGCGCCCAAAATCGCCTTTCTAAAGTCGCCTAAATCCATGCTTTCATTCTCAGAATGGGCGTTAGTGTACGGATCTTCCACCCCGATCAGCAGTGCGGGCGCCCCTCCGAGCACGCGGGAGAAGGGGCCGACAAAGGGAATCGATCCTCCGCATCCCATGAAAATGGTCTCTTTTCCGAAGGCTTTGGTCAGGGATCGGGCGGCGATTTCAAAGGCCTTTCCTTCCGGATTGGTGACCCACCAGGGTGCCGACCCCTCCGGCTTAATCTTCACTGCAACCCCCCAGGGCGCATGTTTGAGTAGATGTTCCTTTAGCTGGTTTTCTACCTGTGCCTCTTTCATGTTCGGTACCGTTCGGATTCCGATTTTGCACCAGGCCGAATCGTTGATGATATTTGCCGCATTTTTGCGCGAGCTTGCTTCAATAGCGTTTACGCAAAGGGAAGGGAGTCGGGTCATTTTTACTAGTGGCGACTCCTCTCCCCCAATTAGCTGAGTGTTGGGCGATATCCCCCCTTGGTCGCGATACATTTTTTCTGTGTAGGCGAGCTTTTCTAGGCTGGCCTTTTCCGTCTCGTTGAGCGGCAAAACATCGTCGTAGAGGCCTTGAATTGCGATCTTTCCCTTATCGTCGACTAGAGAGGCGATCATTTTTGAAAGGGCGATAACAGGGTCAGGTACCGGTCCTCCCCATTGCCCCGAATGCAAAGGGTGATCCATGACGCTCACCACCACCTCCATGGCGACCAGGCCTCTCAGTGAGGTGGTGATAGTAGGAATGCCGGTGTCGTAATTTCCTGTGTCGGTCAAAACGATTGTATCTGCCTGGAGCTTGCTCTTATATTTTTCCAAAAAGGGTTCCAGATGCTCCGATCCAATCTCTTCTTCACCTTCGACTATCAGCTTTACGTTGAGGGGAAGTTTTCCTGCGGTTTTCAAGTAGGCAAGAACGGCGCTGGTGTGAACCACCACTCCGGCTTTGTCATCTGCCGTGCCTCGTCCCCATAGTCGGCCGTTTTTCTCAATGGGCTCAAACGGAGGGGTTTTCCATAGCTCGCTCCTTCCCGGAGGCTGGACATCGTGGTGCGCGTAGAGAAGTAAAGTGGGGGCCCCGGGCGCATGGAGCCAATCTCCGTAAACGTAGGGATTCGTGTCGGGAATCTCAAGGAGTTCGACGTTTTCCAAACCGCACTCTTTCATGTGTTTAGCTACCGCTTGGGCCGAACGGCGGACCTCCTCTTTTGGAAAGCCGTCGAAGCTGACCGAGGGAATTCTAACGAGTGTCTTTAAAGCCTCAACAAATTGGGAAAAGTTCTGTTCGGCAAATTGAAGCGCGGTATTCATAAGAGTCCTCCATCAAGTTGTTTATTGCTCTACCGGATTTTGCTCGCAGGGGAAAGGACACCTCAAGTTTAAAGAACGAACGTTCTTATGCCGTGCCGCTTGACGATTCGCTCGGGGGAAGGCGAAGTGAGGGTTATGCCAATTGTTCTTGAAGGAAGTTCTGTCGCTGAAGAGATTTACAAGAACCTAGCTCTTGAGATCTCGTTTCTTCCGGTAGTTCCCAAGGTCGTTTTTGTGTTGGTGGGAGAAGATCCGGCCTCACAAACCTATGTAAGGGCAAAAGAAAAGAAGTGTGGGGAGTTGGGATTTCAAGGAGAAACGTTGCGATTGCCGACGGACAGCTCCCCAGACGATCTGCTGAAATTAATTTTGAAATTGAACAAAGACAGCTCCGTGCATGGAATCTTAGTCCAGCTTCCGCTTCCGCCGCAGATCGACAAGATTTTAATCTTAACGGCTATTGCTCCCGAAAAGGATGTGGATGGGCTTCATCCGGAGAATATCGGTCGTGTCATGCGAGGAGACGCCCGTTTTAAGCCCTGCACCCCGGCAGGTTTAATCGAAATTTTAAAACACTACCGCATCCCAATGGCAGGGAAACGGGCCGTAGTGATTGGACGAAGCGATATCGTCGGTAAACCCGCGGCCATGCTGTTGTTGGCAGAAGACGCCACGGTAACTATCGCCCACTCCAAGACTTCTGATTTGATCTCGTTGACCAAGTCGGCCGACATTTTGGTGGTAGCCATGGGAAGGCCAAAATTTATTGGCCCGGAGTTTGTGAGCGCCAAGAGCGTCGTAGTGGATGTTGGCATTCATCGTGTCGACGGTAAGATCGTTGGCGATGTCGACTATGAAAAGGTGGCTCCGCTGGTAACTGCGATCACCCCGGTTCCCGGTGGTGTGGGTAAGATGACCATTGCGATGTTGATGAAGAACGTCGTGAAGGCCGCCTCGCTTCAGGTGGCCGCGAAGTAGTATTTGTCACGATTCGAAAAAATGCGGAAAAGACATCCTGAGACAGTAGCCGAAGGATCTCTTGAAAGTCAGCGGAGACCAAGTAGATATTACAGCCAGCCGCGGTCTTTCCAATCGGCAAGCAGCTCCGTCACCTTTATCGAGAGGTCTGCCAAGGACCCCGTGTTTTCAATCGCAAAAGAGCTTCGCTGCGCGGGACGGTCTGTATCTCTTAGCTGAGTGCGAATCATTTTTTCCGCTAATACCGCACCAATTTGATCCCTTTCCAAAACCCGCCGTGTACGTAGATCCTCAGGCGCGGAAACCAAAACAATCGCATCAAGTTTCTTATCGACACCAGCCTCCATCAGTAGGGCCGCTTCGCAGATTACTAATTTTTGGCTGTGTTCCCGGGCTTTTTGGGCCCGTCGCTCAAACTCTTCCTCAATTTTGGGGTGAAGGACGGCCTCTACTTCCTTGCGTTTAGCCGCATCAGCAAAAAGGATCTCGCGGGCCTTTCTCCGATCAAAAAAACTATTTTCATAAACGCCGCCACCAAGAATTTGGCCAAGCCGCGCTTGCACATTAGGGTCGTTTTCGGTGAGCTCGCGCCCAATCTCGTCGAGATTAATTACGATAAGGCCTGCGGCACGTAGGAGGTCGGCAACGGCCGTTTTTCCCGAGGCCACTCCGCCAGTAAGACCGATCTTTCGAAAAGGGTTGGAGTTCATCGTTAAATTCTACCCAACCTTTGGAGTGGGGTCACGTGGCGCCGGACTGCTTTTTTAAGGGGCAATAGATACGGCTAATAAACGTTGGACTTATGAGATCTCGACGATTTGCGGTAGGCAAGTGCGCTGCCTTTTTTATTATGGGACCGCTTGGCAACCGTATGAGGAGTGGTTTTGCTAGATTTCCAGGAGTAAAAAACCATTTTTTTTCGAATGCGGTCGGGAGAAAAAATTTTTTGATGCATTCCGGCAAGCGTGGCGCAGGCCTTCTGGGATCGAAGCTCAGTTTTAAACGCGGTGGATTCCGTTTTCCCGTTATTTAACTCCTCGTGAATCGAAATCGAACAGACTGGGACGGCAGAGGCAAATGCCCCCATTCCCAAAAAGCCCGCCAGAAGTAGTATACGTACGGAATTCACTCAAAACCTCATGCCCATTCTATTCAAGGTTAATGCCAGAGCATTTAGCCTGGGCAAAGGGAGAAAAGGTCAGCAATGACGAGGATTGTCACAGGTCTTGGGGTAAATATGCTGATTTCGCGACCGAAAATTGACTGTGTTTTCCAATGCCGTTAACCTAGCGGGTATCTATGCAGCCCCTCAATGAAAAAATATCGTCAAAACGTGCCACTGATTTTTCTAACGATAGCGCTATTGAGATCACCATTGCGCTAAACGCTGGAGCCTGTTTTGGCGTCGTCCGGGCTATAAAGTTGGGGGAGCAGGCCATTCTACGAAGTACGACTAAAACGGGGGAAAAGGTGTTTTCCTTGGGTCAGCTTATTCACAACCCCAAGGTGGTCAATGACATGGAAGCCCGTGGGGTGCAGACCGTACAGGACCCTGCACAAGTCACCGACGGGATTGCCATTTTACGATCTCACGGCATTCGAAAAGAGATTGAAGCTGACCTAAAAAACCGAGGAATCCGTCTCGTCGACGCTACGTGTCCGCTCGTGAAGAAGCCTCAGCGGATTGCAGCAAGCCTTTCTAAAGAGGGGTACTTCTTAGTTTTTGTGGGAGACGCCAATCATCCCGAGGTGAAGGGTGTCCTCAGCTATTTTGGCAAAACCGATTTTATCGTCACCTACAGCGCTTCCGAAGTGGCCGCGATTCCTGAGCATGTGAAAAAAGTGGGCATCATTGCTCAGACCACCATCGAGTATCACGTTCTGGAAGAAGTGACTGCGGCGTGCAAAGCCCGTTTTTCCGACGTCGCGGTTTACAATACGATTTGTGATGCCACCTCGATTCGCCAAAGTGAGGCCGAAATATTGGCGCGGGGTGCCGATGTGGTTATCGTCGTTGGTGGTAAGAACAGCAGCAATACTAAAAAACTGGAAAAAATTTGCAAGATCAGTCAGCCCGACACCTATCTCATTGAAGTGATGGAAGAGCTGCAGCTCGGCTGGTTCATTGGTAAGAGAAAAATTGGGGTTACCGGTGGCGCCTCCACACCCCAAGACTATGTCGATCGCGTTGGGGAGCGGATCGCTGAAATGATTGAACAGCAGCTTAGCCCCCCGGCATAAAAGCACTTTTAAGAAATGGCTAATTAACTTTTTCCTGGGGACGGTTATGAAACACCAAAGCATTCATATCATGGTTTTGTCTTTGACCCTTTGTGCGCGCCTTTTTGCTTTCGATCACTCACATACTGCCTGGGACAAATGGCTGAAGAAGTTCACCACCGTCCATGGCCCAGTGACGACGGTCGATTACAAAACTGCCAAAGCTCAACCTGAATTGTTAAAGCCCTATCTGCAGTCGCTTGAGGCTATGTCAAAGGCTGAATTTAGCGATTTTACGGATCCCCAAAAGATGAGTTTTCTTATCAATGCCTACAATGCTTTTACTGTCAGTATCGTGGCGGACAACTACCCCATCCAATCCATTAAGGATTTGGGAGGGATATTCTCCAGCCCCTGGAAGAAAAAGTTTTTTAAACTTTTTGGCGAGGAGCAGAACCTCGATAATGTGGAACATGACCGTTTGCGTAAAGAATGGGCCGAACCTCGTTTTCACTTTGCCCTCGTTTGTGCCTCCAAAGGATGCCCTGCCTTACAGGGAGAGGCCTATGTGGCGACAAAGCTAGAGGGGCAGTTGGAAAACGCAGCAAAAAATTTCCTTAGCGACGCCTCGCGAAATCGCTGGGACGCGGCCGAAAATAAATTCTATCTCTCAAAAATTTTTGACTGGTACGGAGGAGATTTTGTGAAGAAATCAGGCTCGGTCCAAAGTTTCGTGGCCCCGCGCATGACCTCATCAGCGTCTAATGTTGCCAAAATGGCAAAGGCGCAGATCTCCTATCTCGAATATGACTGGACGTTAAATGAAACCCCCGCCCGAACTAACGCCGGAAAATAATTAGATTGTGCCGGGAGCTATGCGGGGCAACTCAGTCGCTATTAACAATGGACTCGGGATTTGCCCCTTCAGCCCTAAGTGAATTACTGGTCAAAAAGTCCCTTGAATGGGCCTTGAGCCAGACGACTCTCTGGTGAAAGTTCCTTCCCGTTATGGGATTGATTTCTGTTAGTCGCATTTTTAGGCTTCCCCAGATTGCTTTTTTCGAAACCGGCTCGAGTCAAAACCACGGTTACCAAATTGGAGGAGTGACTATCAGTTTTTTTAAAGCCCAGCCTCTCATGAAGGTGGATGGAATCGGTGTTGACAGAGGAAATATCCGCATCAAATTTTAAACCCCAAGCTTCTCAAAGGCGTATTGAATGACAGCGCGTTCTGCCTCCTCTGCGTACCCTTGTTTGCGGTACTGAGGTTCAATGCTAATCATTCCTATATCGGCCGTGGTTGAACTATCAGGCTTAGAAACCCGATAAACCTGTACTTGCCCCACAGGTAAAGACTTTGAGCCCTTTGGTAAAAAAAAGAAGAAACGCAATTCGTGATTAGATTCCCAATTGGCTATATTGGGATCGGCAATGACCAATCTTTCTGTCTCAAGAACGGGCTTGGCCGGCATTCCATTAATGGTCAATACGGAAAGCCGATTTTTACAACCTCCAGCGACGAGATCACCAAACGAAGATGAAGGAAGCTGAAAGAAAATGAGAACCAGTTCAAGAGCGATGGATGGGAAACTCCACATATTACGCATTCCAGTCCTTAGCTAAACAAATAAATGACTCTACCGACGGGTCCAAATTAAGGTTCTGTAGTTAATTTCACGCTTTTGAGAGTCACATCAAAACGGCTTTTCGTATCGTCACCGTCGGCATGAAGCCATAGCGCGATGACTTCAAGTGGCGGATCGAGGCTGACCGAAAAGGAGAGGTCGCCTGGAGTGGAAAGCCTCTTTACCGTGCGATCTTCAATCCACCGGCCCTTAGCTTGGGGAGTGGTCTCAGGCTCCTTTGTCTGGGTCACGTTTAGAAAGGTGACCTTATCCAAGCCTTGGCCGTCTTTGGCAAAGGCCAAGAGGTGAAGAATCCAGGGAGGAGCAAATAGCCTTTCCACCCAACTTGGCCGATATCCGCCCGGACGGACCAGCCCCACTCTTAGGACGTAGTCGTCATTGCCGGGATCTCCTTCGACTTTCCCCTTATCTAACCGCGGTAAAGCGGCGGCAGATCCCACTACGGCGACCGATCCCACCTTTTTGGTGCCGTCGAGAGGATAAAAAAGGGGGCTGGAAGAACTGTCGACCAAAACCGTAAGACCGCTATCGGAATAACGCACCTCATTGCGCTTAATACCCGAGTAATGTTCCGTAACCCAGCCTGTGGGCGAGCTCAACGGAATGAAAAGTGCCGAGAACAGAACATTTCGTGCGCGTTTCACCGAATTATCATAGCGCATCCTTTCCTTTAGGGAATCGAGGACTTTTCCCCTTCCTCGTTGGGCCGCGATGCTCGGTTGCCAAGACGTTTTGACTCACGTTATCTTAAGTCCTTTCATAAGAGGGTGGGGGGCAATGAATAGAGAAGTGCATTTTCGGGCATACCTATTCTTTCCGGTATCCGTTTCTGCAATGGCTGGCTGGAGAGTAAAGCTAAATAGATGAAGCTATACGACGCTATTTTTGTGGGAGCAGGTCTTGCCAGCGCTGTCATCGGGTTGCGGCTCAAACGTGCTCGCCCGGAGTTGAATCTCCTTTTTCTTGAAGCGGGCAATTGTTGGGGCGGCAATCATACTTGGTCCTTTCATCAGGATGATATTTCCCCTCAGGATCATCTTTGGATTAATACTCTGGTTTCAAAGGAATGGAATGGCTACTCCGTGCGCTTTCCCAAATTCACCCGTGGCCTCGGCGGCGCCTATTATTCGATCCGATCGGAAAAACTTCATCACGTAATGATGGAAGAGTTGGGAGCGTCTACCCGTCTGGATACTCCTGTCATGGAATTAAGAAATGATGGTGTTGTATTGAGCACCGGTGAGATCCTATACGCCAAAACTGTTTTTGATGTGCGTGGTGCGCTGCCAGCAGATTCCATGGCAAGCGGTTTTCAGAAATTTATTGGCTGGGAGGTTCGTCTTAAAGAACCTCATGGGCTTCGCACGCCGATCCTGATGGACGCTCAAGTGGCGCAGAAGGAAGGATTTCGTTTTCTCTATTCGCTTCCGTGGGACACTCACTCTCTCTTAATCGAGGACACGCGATACTCTGCAGATCCTGTGATTTATACCGATGAGATGAACGTCGACCTCAACTTGTATTGCAAATCTCAAGGTTGGGTCGTGGAAACTATTTTGCGAAAAGAGCAGGGAAGTCTTTCGATTCCTCTCACCGAATTTGAACTAAGAAGAGAGGGAATTGTGGCCGATTCCAGTTTATTTTGCCTTGGAGTCCGCGCGGGATTTTATAATCCCACTACGGGTTATTCTTTACCCTATGCGGTTCGCTTAGCAAACCGGCTTGCGGAAATTCGAATGTGGGAGCCGTCAGTTATTGGGTCGGCGCTTGCCGAATTTGAAAAGTCGCTAGTCTCGTTTCAACGATTCAGCCTTTTCTTGAACCGCATGCTCTTTTTGGGGGCCCCGCCTCAAACCCGTTATCAAATTTTGGAACGTTTTTATTCGCTTCCGCAAAAACTCGTGGAGAGATTTTACGCGGGCAAAACCACCTGGGGGGATCGCCTTAGAATCCTTGTGGGTAAACCTCCCATCCCCTTTGCTAAGGCATGGGAATGTCTTTTGGACCCCTCTCGAAATGGGAGTTCTCGTTTGGGAAACCGCCTGTTGTCGACCCTTTTGCCGTCTGAGGTACGTTTATGAGTGAAATTTCTAAAGGCTTCGAAGCCAGGGTGGGGTTAAGTGACTTTGTGACCGCTTGGCCGTTCATTCAGCGGGAGTTGGTGGCCCCACGGAAGGAATTTCTTGATAGGCCCTCTAAAAATTTTCGTTCTGAGTTAGTTCGTCTTTCCTTTGAGGTGAGTTCCGTTAAAGAATTTACCGCTGAGAGTTTTGAGCTTTACAAAAAAGCAGGGGGACTGCTCGAGGCCCTCCATGCAGGATCCTTGGTGGTTGATGATATCCAGGATGATAGCCTTTACCGCCGGGGAAAAGAGACCCTACACCGCATTTACGGGGTGCCACGCGCCATTAATGTAGGGAACTGGCTTTACTTTGACGCGCTCGATTCGATCGCTGACTGGGGTTTGCCACCCCAAACGGAATGCGCGTTATGGCGGCTTTGTCACCGAGCTTTAAATCGGGCTCACTTTGGTCAAGGAATAGATCTGGGGGTGGCCATCGACAAAGTCGATCGGGAAAAAATTGCGACCCTCTGCCTTTCCTCGTTGGAGCTAAAGACAGGGGCTTTAACGGAACTCGCTTTTGGTTTGGGGGCCGTGCTCGCCGAAGCCAATCCGGAGGCAAGAGCACACTCACAGCGGTTTGGTCGTGAGTTTGGAGTCGCGCTTCAGATGCTCGATGATTTGGGCAACTTGCAGGAAAAAAAGGTTGGTGGCGTGGCCGACGGAAAGCAATTTGAAGATCTTAGATTGCGCCGTCCAAGTTGGGTTTGGGCAACGGCTGCAACTCATTTTGATAACGAAGGGTTTCGGAAATTTGTAGAGGCAGTTGAGCGATTGCCAGACACGCTGGGGCTCGCTCCGTTGCTTGGATGGCTGGTGCCCTTGGGACGGGAAAGTGCGGAGCGATATCTCGATGCCGCCGTGGAGGACTTTAGGAAAGCGAAGGTGCCTGTGAGCGCGCGCGGGGAAGCGGCTTTTGAAGAACTCATTGCCACCGTGACTCGTCTGAAGGGAGCCTACGTTGGAAAAACGAACTGAGACTATCGTCATTGGAAGTGGATTTGGGGGACTGGCTGCGGCGATTCGTCTTCAGGCTGCCGGCCATCAAGTCACGTTGGTGGAAAAACGGGACAAGCCTGGTGGTCGCGCCTACGTCTATAATGACTCCGGTTTTACTTTTGATGCCGGGCCTACCGTGATTACC
>JAYVQZ010000055.1:0-11730 GCA_043776735.1 Deltaproteobacteria bacterium
AAGGGCATTCTAAGTATTACGGCAGAAAACACAGCGGTGGATGATATTGAAGCTGCCCAGCACCATAGCTCCGATCCCGGACCCTACGTAAAGATCACGGTGGCCGACAGCGGTTGTGGAATTCCGACTGAGATTTTAGATAAAATTTTTGACCCTTTTTTCACGACAAAAGAACAAGGCCGGGGAACTGGGCTAGGCCTGTCCACAGTGCTCGGGATTGTGGAATCCCACCGGGGATTTTTAAAGGTGAACAGCCAGCCCAATCAGGGAACCCGTTTTGAGATCTGCCTTCCTGCCACTCGTAGTGACTTTAAAGAGACGACTCAAGAAGACATTCGTCCCCCCAGAGCGAATGGAGAGATGCTTCTTGTAGTGGATGACGAAGTAGACATATGTCTGATTGCAAAAGAAGCACTTGAGGAAAATGGTTACCACGTTCTTACCGCCGCAGACGGCACAGAGGCAGTGGCCATCTTTGCTCAAAATCGCGGGCATATTTCAGCCGTGCTCTGCGATATGATGATGCCACTAATGGATGGGCCATCCACCATTCGGGCTTTAAAAAAACTAGACCCTATGGTTCCTATCATTGCCATGAGCGGCCTAATGGAAGCCCGTGCCGACGTGGCGATTGATGCCGGTGCTATCGCCACCTTAGAAAAACCGTTCTCGGCAAACTCCCTACTTCAAGTTGTAGCAGACTGGGCCGCCCAGAAAAAAGCTGCCTAAAAAAAAGCCACAGGTGCCAATCACCCTTACCTATGAATGGGAAGTGGTCATTGAATTATGATCGCTTGCTTTGCATAGGTAAGGGTGACCGACACCTGTTTTATTTAATAGAGGAGGAATGGCTTTCGTAAGTTTTTGAACTTCGCCACATCCGAAGGCAAAGACTTCAGGTAGGTCTCTACTCCCTTACCAGTATCAATCGCCAGCCTAAGGTGATCCGTTCCGGCGATCAGATCGATGGGCATCTTTTCAAACTCGTACTCGTACGGTGGTTTTTTCCAGGCGAATTTCTTTGGATAGGTTTCTTGAATCGTAGCAAGTAGCTGCACCCCTGCCCCATAGGCGTTGAACTGCGCTCGATTAGTGATGTGGATCTGAACCCCACCACAAACCTCGTCTTTTCCCTTTTGATAAGTCGGTTGAAAATAAACAGGGCGGAAGTAAACCCCTTTTAGTTTCAGGCGGTTCATCTTCTCCCCAAGAATATCGGCATCAATATAGGGAGCCCCGACCCATTCGAACGGCCGGGTAGTGCCCCGTCCCTCAGAAACGTTTGTTCCCTCAAAGAGGACCATTCCCGGAAAAGTGATCGCCGAAGTTAAATTGGGGATATTGGGCGAGGGATTGCACCAAACGCTTGAGTATTGATCGAAGTACCGGGCCCGCTGCCACCCTTTCAAGGGAATCACTTCTAGATCGCAGCCAATTCCAAAATGCTCATTAAAGAGTGTGGCAATTTCTCCGATCGTCATGCCGTGTCGCATGACGATGGGAAATTGGCCGACAAAAGAAGTAAAGCCCTCTTGGAGAAAGCTCCCTTCCACTGCCACGCCTCCAATAAGGTTTGGCCTATCGAGAACCACAACCCGCTTGCCAAGCGCTTTGGCCGCCCGCATGCAATTGGCCAGTGTGTAGATAAAGGTATAGACACGACTCCCGATATCCACGAGATCCACCACGAAAACATCGATCTCATTCATCATCTTGGACGTTGGAGTTCGGGTCTTTCCGTAGAGGCTATATACGGGGACCTCTATGATTGGATCTAGCGAATCGTCGCTTTCCACCATGTTGTCCTGTTTCTCCCCGCGAATCCCATGCTGAGGGCCCACTAGGCAGGCAATCTTCAGCTTCAATTTGGGGTTAGCAAGCCTGTCTCGGATATGGCGGAACGTGGTATCTACCGAGGCCTGATGGCAAAGCACGGCGATTCGATCTTTTTGAAATCGCCGGTATTCCCTTTTAAGAAATTTTTCTAATCCGTTCTCCATCACGTCTCCTAAACT
This sequence comes from Deltaproteobacteria bacterium, assembly GCA_043776735.1. Classification (GTDB taxonomy): domain Bacteria; phylum Bdellovibrionota; class FAC87; order UBA2466; family UBA2466; genus JBGSST01. The sequence goes on from JAYVQZ010000055.1 coordinate 2,016, forward strand.
TTGCCTTCTTTTTTTGCCTTCTCAACACACTTTACCGAGTGACCTTTAGGCACTTTCATCGAAAAGCCGCCTGGCACCGGCAAGGTTCCCGAAAGAACCGCATCCGTAAGAGCGGGGTTAAGTATCGCCAGCTCTTCCACCATGGAATCACAAAGCTTGGCATAGTCGTCCAAGGAGAAAGATTCAGTAACACGCACCACTTCAGACTCCAGAGGCTTATCGACCATAAGTTTTCCAAAATACTTTCTGTAGTCTTTCTCCACTTCGAGGATGGCCAAAAACTCCGAATAAAAATTAGAGGAGGCAAAACCAAAGCTCTTGGATTTGTAACCCCGAATAATGGTGGCCAAATCACGGGTCGAAAGCTCTTTCATGGCACGGGCCATGCCATCCGCTCCATGATTGTATGCTGTGATAGCAAGGGGCCACGCCGTCAGCTTCTGGTAATTCCCTCCCAATAACTCTGCAGCTGCCCATGTAGCAGAGATGGGATCGTTTCGCTCATCGACACTCTTGTCGATCTTCAAATACATTTTTCCCGTTGCCCGCATAAATTGCCACACACCGGAGGCCCCCACCTTAGAGCGGGCAGCCAGATCAAAACCCGACTCTACCAGAGGCAATCGGGTGAGCTCTTTGGGAATCCGTTTGGACTCAAATATTTCCATCATTTGAGCAAAATATCGCCCCCCATGAAGAAACCCACGAACAATGCGATCGCGCTGCCCCACTTGAGCCCTCACCCGCTTTGACGCATTTAGAAAGCGTTCGCGGTCGTTAGTGTTTGGAAACTTTCTAAATAGAGGAAAGAGTTCAGGGGCAATTTTTAAGGGGTCCCCGCCAGCAGCATGAATCAGCTTTAGCTGATCGGACACTTTTTCTTTTTCTGCTTTTAGAAACTTGGCCAACCTCCGCCTTTTTTCTTTAGGGGTCAGGCTTGCATCAGATTGAACGTGGGAAATATCAACAACGTTATACGTAACACTTAGGTCTTCTGAGTCATGGAGCACGGCTTGAAGTGTCGTGTAGTCAGCGTAAATCCGTTTCCAGAAATCGACTCGCGGGCGTAGCTCAGCGGTTACCACAAAGGTAGCTCCTGGCTCATAGCCGATAGCCTCCTTTTGCGATTCAAAAGTGGGAAGCTCCATTTCCCGCATTTGTCCTTTGGCAAAAAGCTCTTGATAGCCTTGGAAGACGGTCGACGTGTCCGTGGCGTGAGCATCATCGGAAATAGACTCTGGGGAAATCGGTTCTAAGGGGTAAGGAAGGGGAAGGATGGCATTAGCGTGGTTAGTCACTAAAAACACTGCAACCCAGATGGAGAACTTCAAACGAACCCCCGAAGAGAAAATGCTCATCCCTTGCTTTACGAGCTCGGGAAGCTTTTGAGGAACCCGACAAAAAAACTACTTCCTGGTGAATCGGCTAATTGCCAACGCGATCTGATCGGCCAGCGGGGTCATTCGCCCATACTTCATTTTGGCGTCATTGAGCAAAATGGCAAAGGCAATCAACTCTCCGTCAGCCGAAGGAACAAAACCCGCAAGAGACGTCACTCCATCAAGACTTCCTGTCTTGGCTCGAAGTAGCCCCTGAACATTCGAATTGGGAAAACGGGATCGGATGGTACCATCCTCACCGGCCACGCCGAGAGAAGACATGAACTCGGGGCTAGTTCCAAAATCCTTATTAGCCGCCAGTAGCACTTTAACGACGTGTCGAGCGGTCACTTTGGTGTCGCGTGTCAATCCACTGCCGTCTTTAATGGTGTAACTCTTTCGCGCAATTCCAATCTCTTCAAGAACTTCAGCCAAAGTATCAGTCCCTTTTTGCATCGACCCGGGGACCCCCTTCACTTCGGCCCCCAAAGTTTTCATGATCTGATCAGCGACAAAGTTATTGCTAAACTTATTCATTCCCCAGATCACCTGCCATAGAGGCAAAGAATCAAACTCTAAGATCTGTTTTGCCGCGGCCGGAACAATACCCTCTTCAACGTGACCGGTGAAACGCAAACCGCGCTGTTCCCAAAAGGTCTTAAACATGTGCGCGGTATAGAGAGACGGATTTACGATGTTACGAAAAAAACGAAGTTCTTTCTTGTCGAGCGGAATGGATCCTCGCAGAAGGACGGTGTCCCCGATATCGCCCTCGACAAAATTAGTTCGACTGACTACGACCGTGTTGTTGGAACCCACTGCCCCAGTGGTAGCTTGGTTCACCACGTCGATGTAGGAATTCTCTGGATCAGTGTAAACGGTCGGCGGCGCGCCCGGGTTCTCTCCCGGCTTTACAAAGATTGTTGTCGTGTTGAAATTAAAAGACAGAGCCCCGATGGGGGCATTGTACGCCTGATCCTTAAGATATTTAGGACGACTTGCCGGATTTTTTTCCTGATCAAAATAGGAAGAGTCCACAATAATGTTACCGGTAATCTGTTTAATGCCCGATCGAGTGAGTTCGTTCACGAGCATCCACATCCGCTCCGATACGAGACTGGGGTCACCTCCCCCTTTTAAGTAGAGATCTCCAGCCAGCTTTCCATCGCGGACTGGGCCATTGATGAGCACTTGGGTTTTAAAATTGGACGTTGGTTTCAGCTTTTTGAGCGCTGCGTACGCTGTGAAAACCTTTGCCACTGAAGCGGGAATGCGAAGCTCATCGGGATTTTTCTCGTAGATCACATCGCCAGCGGTGGCGCTCACTGCGATGATTCCGATATCCAGATGCTTTGCCTTGGAAGGGATTGCGTTCTCTACCGAACTTCTAAATTTTGGTGAGGAGATAACCGCCGTCGATTTTGGGGATCTTCCCGGTTTGGCCAGTACCTCAGCAGAAACGCCAATCCACAAACAAAGTAAAAGTGGCCACACGGGAGGAAGGGGAAAAAAGGACATGAGCCCCTATTTTTACCTCTTCCGGCCTCCAGAGGCAAAGAAAGTAGTCCGGATTGTTGGGATACTCCGAAATATCTTTGTAATTACCGATGTCTACCAAGCGCGATCCGTCATTTTGTGACTGGTTCTTGGTCGTTGGTTACCTTTCAAACTTGAAAGAATACGGCGGCGAATACGGCTAAATAACCCTGGAGACCAACGGTCTACGGGGCTTTTCGCAGGGCCCCTGTATACCTCTAGAAAGACCAAATCTTTGGGCAAACTCTGACGGTATGCGTTGTATTTCTCCGCTAAGAATTTTGGTCTTCAGGTTGCAATACTTAATGACCGAAGGGCGGAGTTGATTTCGAGTCCAGCTCGGCCTTCCTGGACCGCGTCGTCTTCGCCCTTCACCTTTCTCACTCTCTTTTTCTGACTCACCGTGATAACCGCGACAACTCCCCTTAACTGCTTTAGAATCTCCGTACGCTTTTATGAATGATCTTCGGCCGCGATTACTTTTGATTGATGATGACCCTGATAACCTGGCGGCGCTCGAGCGGCTCTTCGGCGATAAATTTATTTCGCGCGCTTTTACTAATCCCACGCTTGCTTTACAATCGCTTCAAACCGAGGCTTTTTCCGTCATTCTTTCCGATCAACGAATGCCAGAAATGACCGGCGTGGATTTTCTTGCAGAGACCCGAAAGAGCCATCCGTTGGCGAGTCGGGTTTTGCTTACCGGCTTTATCGAGCCAGATGATATTTTGGAGGCCATAAATCGGGCCGAAATTTATCGCTACCTACTCAAGCCTTGGAACCCTAAAGAGCTACTCCAGGTCGTAACCCAAGCATCCGAACACGCGATGTTAAGAATGGAAAATCAGTTTCTCCTAAGTCGGGTGGAAGCTAAGAACCGGGCCCTTGAGGAGAAGGAACGGGAACTCACAAAGCTAAACATGGAGTTAGAGAAACGGGTTGCCGCCCGAACTGCTGAACTCAACGAGGCAATGCAGCGACTCTCTGAACTAGCCCTGATCGACCCCCTCACAAAAATTTTGAACCGCCGCGCTTTTTTTTCCAAATTTCAAGAAGAGCTGGAGCGCACCCGCCGGTACCGCCGCCCCACTAGCCTTGCCATGATCGACGTAGACCATTTCAAATCCTACAACGATATGGAAGGACACGTGCGAGGAGATGAGGCACTGCGTAAAATCGCCGGTTTTTTTCAAAACAATTTGAGAAAGACAGACATCCTAGCCCGATATGGCGGAGAAGAGTTTGTGCTTCTGATGCCCGAAACTCCCCTTGAAGGGGCAAGAGAGATCTGCGAGCGCTTACGCAGCGCCATTGAAAGGACGTCCTTTTCCGGTAAAGAGAAAGAGGCCTACCTAACCGTGAGTATTGGAATCTCATTGGTGCCACTCACCCCAACGACTCCTGAGGAGATTGTGCGAATGGCAGATATGGCGCTTTATGAGGCCAAACAAGACGGGCGAAATCGGATAGTGGTCAAAGAACACTTTGAGGCATAACGAATGGCTCGTTTTTTTTCAGAAATGGCGCTTAGCGCCGGTAGTACCATTGCCTTAGGTCGAGATGAGTCTCACCACCTGCACCGCGTATTACGAATGACTGACGGTGAGGCAGTGATTGTAATTGATGGGAAGGGAAAAGTGGCCCAGGGAGTCATCCTTTCCTCCTCCGCAAAAGAAAGTGAAATCAAAATCACCCAGGTGACTGTCACCGGTCCCCGTTCTAGCCTCATCGTAGGTTTTGGGATTCCTAAGGGACCTGCTCAAGACTTTATTTTTCGTCGCGTCACTGAGCTTGGAGTCCGTGGTTTTCTTCCCCTTGGCACCGAACACTCTCTCAAAGCAAAAGACTTTAATGAAGAACGCTGGCAGAGGGTAATTCCCGAAATCGCCAAGCAATGCGAGGAGACCGTATTTCCAGTTATTTTTCAGGCGGTGCCGTTGGAGAAAGGCATCTCCCCATATTCCGGCGAAAATTTATTTTTCTGTGACGAGAACCAAAGAGCTCCCAAGCCACTGATTTTCTCCAAGGACCGATCTAAGCCCAACCTAATTCTAATAGGTCCGGAGGGTGGCTGGTCCTCCAAAGAACGAGCGCTCATTTCCGGTCAAGGAGCGCAACTTGTTAGCTTAGGCCAAAATCGGTTGCGTGCGGAGACCGCCTGCTTCATGGCGGTAGCGCTTTTAAAAGAACGGCTTGGAGAACTTTGTTGTGATTAGCCTAATCCTTTGCCTAATCGGTCATCGAACGTTTCTTTGGTTTGTTGCCTTGGTTAGCCTCACCGGAGATTTCACCGGTATTTTTTCCCTCTCTCGCCACGGCGAACTTTGGCGTGCCTGCCTTGATAGAGTTGCCGTCTCTGCAGAAGGCATTGCAGTTGCAAGCCATGTTTCGGGACTGGGGTTTGCCGAAATTTGGCGCGATCCTTTTATCGAACTGGCATACTGGTTCTGCCAAATTCTCCATTTGTCGCCGGCTTTTGGATTAATCGTACTTTCAAATATCTTTTTTATTCTTTTTATCCTCGAGGTCTATCGTGTGGTGAGCACAAGCACGATGCCAGAGATGGCCACGGCAACTGCCATTCTTGCCGTACTTTGGCCAGCAAGTTTCGAACTGGGACTGGGTTCTCGGGTGGCTTTTGAAGCCTGGCTCCTGGCAGCGGGAATGAGAAGTTTACTAGACAACCGATGGCTCTACGTCGGACTCACTTTTGGTGGCTTCTTTATCTACAACCACAGTGGCGTTTGGTTTCTCCCATTGATCGTTTATTTTTTTCTATACTTTCAGCAGCACTTTCAAAAGTCAGTGGTGCTCAGAAGGGCGCTGCTCTTTATCGTTCCCTTTGGTTTAGCCCTTTGGCTCACCCATTTTTCCATTCGTGAAATTTGGTCCCAGTGGCGAGGTTCCTTTCTTTCGCAGCTATTTCCGCCGACCCAATTGCTTTCGATCGCCACCACCTACGGATGGGCCCATTTTCTAGGGCAACTGATTAGCCTTGGATTGATCGTGTTGGGTGCCGTACTCACGATCACCACACCACTATTGTGGCTCTATCGCGCCATTCCACTTTCTCTGGGAATTTTTGCGCTCGCCTTTATACCTTGGGGAATGATGGGCTCGCGCGGGGTCATTGCGGCAATTGCCCTTCATGGGCTTTCCGAGAACATGGATAGGACCCGCAGAACCTTCTTGGAAGCAGTGCTCGTCTTTTTTGGTGCGGTAGAGATCTACCGCGTCTTTCACTGAATGGTGAAACGCTTAGGATTGGTTGTCACACCGCACGCCGGGCATTTGCCCGACTCGACAATTTCCAAATTAGGGAGATTAAGGTTGTGGCTGAAGAGAAGTTTTGAATTGCAGAAAGAACAACGTTCGTAATGCTCTAACTGGATAGCATGAACTTTCTCGTGTTCTCTTTCCAGGGAGTCCAGGTCGGCTGCTACGTAGGGAGATTTCATTCGTTTCGCTCCGAAGGCAGAATCAGTTTGATGAGAAGAAGGGTCTTGGCCCTTTGTGATGCGGTTACTTATTAGTTCGGCGAATTGTGTGAAGAACTTAACTTTTTTTATGGCGCATTGACCATTTGTGTCATCCCCCTGATGACTGGGGGGTGGAAAAGCAAGAATGAACGCCGCCCAAGATCTTCACCGTTGGGGAGAGGCTGCCTCACTGGGGGCCGCCCTCTCTTGGGCAATAGCGCTTTGTACCTACCGAAGGTGGGGTTACGGAATCTCACCCTGGGGACTTAACCTCTCTAAAAACATAGTGGGCCTGGTAGGCCTTTCCCTCCTTCTCCTGATTTTGCGTCCTCCCCTGGACGCTGGTCCGCTGGTTTATCTCTCGCTCTTTGTCTCTGGCCTTGCAGGAATCGCCCTGGGAGATACCGCGGCCTATTCTGTGCTTCGTCACTTAGGCGCGCCGGCGGCGGCGGCCGGCGTCTGCTTAGGTCCTCCCCTCTCGGCCATTCTTGCCTTTCTCTTTTTAGGGGAGACCCTTAGCGCCCGTGAACTCTTAGGGATTGTGCTTACGGTGGTGGGTGTCAGCGGCTCTCTCTTTTGCACACCAAAAGCTGGGATCCGCAGAGACGACACCTTTGTCCCGTCGAAAAGCTGGGGAATCTTCTGGCTGTCTCTGTCGGGACTAGGTCACGCGGTTGGGGTAGTGCTCAGCCGCTACGGAATGCCCAAAGTGGATGCTCTGTGGGGGACCGGCATCCGGTTAGTTCCTGCCCAGCTGTTTTTAATTGTCCTTTGCTGGTATCGGCCCAGTGGAGTCGCCGGGTTATGGAAAAACAAACGCCGGCTGGGAATCCTAAGTGCTGCGGCAACCATAGGTACGTTTCTCGGTCTCATCCTCATGTCGTTGGGCCTTAAATATTCGAAGGCAGGGGTGTCCACGGCACTCATGTCTACCTACCCACTTTGGGTAGTCCCCATCGCTCATTATTTTTTAGGGGAACGGATAAAAAAAGGGATCTTCTTTTTCACCGTAATTGCTTGCGTCGGCTGCGCCGTTATTGTTTTGGGATAGAACAAACTATAAAGTTTTTAATCCAAACTACTATGGCGATTTCGTGGCACATCAAAAGTAGCCTCAACACCATTTAAGCGGATGACCACTTCATCCCCCATGCGCACAGGTCCTACTTTTCCCTGACGGGTTTGGGATCCCGTCAGAACCGAAACAAAATAAGAGCGATCTTTTTCTGCAAAAAACTGAAAGGATCCGCTCTCGGAAAACAGCCGCTCAACCTCCTTGCCATCTCCATCAAGTAAAACATAAGTCACATTGATGCAGGGGGTTTGCAAAGAGATCGCAACATCAGAGCCGCGAATGCATCGCCCCCCAATGGTGCTTTTTTGGTAGTAGTCCGGGTTTTGGGCTAAAAGAAATGCGGTAGCCAATAGTTCAAGGGTCGCCTCAGATCCGTTACGAAACGCACGATCATCGTGACGCTCTGAGACAATAGCGCGAACCGAAGGCACCGACTTTCCGGAATGGTAGGGGCCGTTGTGAGATGAAGTTCGATCGTAGTACAAACGCGACGTCATACAGCCCGAAGCGGACAGCGCTAAAATTAAAGTGAATAAGCGGCCCATGGCGCCTTTGCGATAACAATTTCAACTACCCCTTTCAATGGATAAGATAGGCCACATGGAAAAGCTACCAAAGCCACTCGAGAATCCCTGGATAATAAAGGGCGCGCTTCTCAAGTATGACAATCCGTGGATAAAGGTGACTGAATTTGATGTGGTGCAGCCTGGAGGCGGTAATGGGATCTACGGCACGGTTCACTTTAAAAATTTTGCTACCGCCATCCTTCCCATTGATGATGAGGGCAATACCTACCTTGTGGGCCAGTACCGTTTCCCCCTAAATACCTACCACTGGGAATTGCCTGAAGGAGGGGGACCGCGTGATGTGCTTCCCCTAGTTACCGCTCAAAGGGAACTGGCAGAAGAAACTGGGATTCGGGCCAAGTCGTGGGAAAAAATTCTTGAATTGCACCTTTCCAATTCCACCACTGATGAATGGGGAGTCGTCTATATCGCCAAAGGATTGGAATGGGGAGCAGCTCACCCCGATCCAGAGGAGCACCTTGTGGTTCGCAAAATGCCCTTTTTGGAGGCCTATGAACGGGTAATAGCTGGTGAGATTACCGATTCATTAAGTGTGGCGGGAATTCTGCGGGCGAAACTATTATGGCTTGAACGCGGGGAGCTATGAAAAAAAAAGGGCGACCGCACGTGGCGACCGCCCTTTCGAAGGATTGAATTAGAACTTAGTACGAGTACCCACTGCCACCGCTGTAGTTATAAGGACTGTACCCAGCGTAACCGTAGTCGTAGTTACCAGGGGTATAGCCACCATAACCACCACCGTAGCTGGATCCGTATCCGCCGCCGTAGCCTACTCCGACACCATATCCACCGTAGCTAGATCCGTATCCACCGTAGCTAGACCCGTATCCACCGTAGCTAGACCCGTATCCACCGTAGCCTACTCCGACACCGTATCCGCCGTAGCTAGACCCGTATCCGCCGTAGCCGACTGCTCCGTATCCACCGTAGCCTGAGCCATATCCACCGTAGCCGACTCCATAACCACCGTAGCTAGAACCGTATCCGCCACACGAAGAAGTGTAAGTGTATGAAACAGAATATCCGCAGCCTCCTGAACCGTACCCGCCGTAGGTAGATCCGTACCCACCGTAGCCTGAACCGTATCCGCCGTAGCCAACACCATATCCGCCGTAGCTGGACCCGTATCCGCCATAGCTAGACCCGTATCCGCCGTAGCCACCATATCCGCCGTAGCCGATACCAATTTCAATACCGAAAGACCGAGTCTTAGTTGCAGCAAAGGCACGCGTTCCTGAAGAGCTAGAAACGTTGGCTGGGGAGCTGTGAGAGGCGCCAGAGACGTTACTATTCTCTTGCGACCTGCGAGCGCTCACTACACCGCTTTCGGCGAAAGCCATCGAAGCTAAGGTCAGACTCAAAACTAAAGTATTTTTCCACGCGTGCATCTTCTTCTCCCGCTCACAAGTGAGCCAACATCAACATCCACAAAAGAGCCCGCAGAGCACTTCTGCAAGTTCGTTGGTTAGTAGAGCATTTGTCGTACCAAGAGCTCGTGTTCGCGAAGTCAGGCTGAATGCGTGAAATTGACGCAAAAATGCTAAGGCATAGGCAAGTTCTTAGACACCGGACCCCCTGCGGCTTTGGCGGGTTCCTCAAAGGCATTTCCGGTCAGGATAGGAAATGAACTTCTGCTATAATAGGCCGGCATGATCAAAC
>JAYVQZ010000056.1:0-2984 GCA_043776735.1 Deltaproteobacteria bacterium
TACGACAGTCTTTTGATTTCCAGAGCTCTAAAATCTTGGTGGTCTGATCGTGTACAAAGCCCACGGGGAAAATTTTCTGGACGCCAACCGTAGAGTGAAAAAAAGAAACGGCGTGGCCGCTGGCTGGCAGATCAACAATCACGAGGTCTTGGGTTTTGGCCGCCACCAGATCCCAAATTTTCCCGGCCACGATGGTCTCAGCCAGGCCGGGCGCGGCTAGCACAAACGACCTAAAGATGCGGTTGTCGAAAACCAGGTTGTAAAGCGGCTGAACGGGAAAGTGTTTCACCACATATTCTTTAAAGCAGGCCAGGGTCTCAAGCTTTTCCCACCGCACCCCATCGTCTCTCAGCCACTGTGGTGGGGCGGTTTCGGTGAAAGGCGACCAGCTGGCTAAAACCACCCGTGCCCCGGCGCGTTGGCAGGCTAGAGCGGTAGCCCAGGCAAGGCTAGATTTACCCACCCCTCCTTTTCCGGTGAAAAAGAGGACCTTTCTTCGCAAACAGTCATCAAGATAAGCGGCGGAAACATCTGGCATGGAGCGAAGATAGCCTAGGAATTCGCGCTAGCAAACACCGGGTGAAAAGTTGACACGTTATCTTTAAGGACGGATAACATTGGGCGAAAATTTACAATTGTAAAAAGCTACCTTTTTAGGAATTTTAACGATGCCTAAACCACCTTTTCCAGAAGTCCCGGAGGCGATGTCTCGCCGCTCATTTATCAGCTGGCTTACCGTCGGCTGGGCTGGTTTTATTGCCGCCAGTGGCGCGGGCGTTTCCGCAGTGGGTCGACTCTTCTTTCCAAACATTACTTTTGAACCACCTCAACAATTCAAAGCGGGCTTTCCGTCTGAGTACGTGGTCAATAAAGTGGATGAAAGATTCAAAAAAAAATATGGCGTCTGGATCGTCCGGAACGAACGGGGACTTTACGTGCTGTCTACGGTCTGTACCCATTTAGGCTGCACACCTAACTGGCTTGACGCTGAGAGCAAGTTTAAATGCCCCTGTCACGGTAGTGGCTTTTATAACACGGGCATCAATTTCGAAGGGCCGGCTCCACGCCCGTTAGAGCGTTTCAAAGTAGTGATGGCCGAAGACGGTCAGATTTTTGTGGATAAGTCGGCGAAGTATCAGTTTGAAAAAGGGCAATGGAATGACCCCGCGTCATTTATGGAATTAGCGTAAAGCAGGCCCCGTTATATTTTAGTTAGAGGAATTAGAAGTTATGGCCAAAGGGATTATCAGTACCGTTCGGGAGTCACAGGCGTGGAAATCTATCTTTCGCCACGGCCCCCCCAACAATCCTAAAAACCGCGTTTTGATAGTTTTGATGAACGTCTTTTTGCATCTGCACCCTATTCGCATGAAGAAGTCAGGCGTTCGCATGAGTTTTACCTGGTGCATGGGTGGAATTACCTTTTTCCTCTTCATGGTCGAAACGGTCACAGGCATTCTTTTAATGTTTTACTACAGGCCTACCGCTGAATTTGCCTACGCCGATATGATTGCGCTACGCGAACACGTACCGATTGGTATCATGCGTGAAATGCATCGCTGGGGTGCCCACGCCATGGTAATTAGCGTTTGGCTGCACATGTTCCGAGTGTTTCTCACCGGTTCTTATAAACCGCCGCGAGAGTTTAACTGGGGTATCGGTGTGGTTCTCTTGGTGCTCACCATGCTTTTAAGTTTCACCGGGTATCTGCTCCCTTGGGATCAGCTGGCCATCTGGGCGATCACGGTAGGTAGCAACATGGGTCGGGCCACGCCATTTATTGGCAGCGAGGGACCTGGCGCGTCGCTCATTAATATGGTTATGGGTTTCGACGTTGTGCACTCCGGAAGCGATGTCCGTTTTGCTCTACTAGCGGGACGCTTAGTGGGAGAAGCCACTCTGCTACGCTTTTACGTGCTCCATTGTATTTTTATTCCAATCGTGGCCAGCGTTCTCATGGCGGCTCACTTTTGGCGAGTAAGAAAGGACGGGGGCATTTCCGGTCCCCTGTAGAGGCTTAAATGGCACAGCTTGGACACATCATCACGTCGGCTATCAACTCAATCAGCTCACCTGGGCTTTTGTTTTCGATATCTTGCCTCCTATTCTTCTTGCTCCTTTTTAAATGGCGCGACTGGTTTGGCAAAAAATCGTCGCTGTTCATTATGTTGGGAGGATTGGCCGCCTTTCTGGGGCTAAGCATGCTCAACGACACCTTTCGCGAGGTGGTGGCAACGCCAGACAACGTTCCCATCATAGGAATGTTGTTCTTACTGGTCTTCTTCACTTGGCTGCCCATTCACATTGGCAACATCAACGATAAATTGATTGAAGACGGTAAAGACGTCGTAAATAAAAAGGAAGCCAAAGAGCTAGTCTTCACTTGGCCTGACTTGGTGTTCAGCGAATTTATTTGCTCTATTCTGGTTTGGTCGGGGCTTTTACTCTGGTCGATCTTACTCAAGGCTCCTCTAGAATCTCCGGCGAATCCGGTAGAAACTCCAAATCCCTCTAAGGCACCTTGGTATTTTCTCGGACTTCAGGAGATGCTCGTTTACTTCGATCCTTGGCTAGCGGGCGTTGTTTTTCCGACGTTGATTTTGGTGGGCTTAATTTTATTACCTTTCATTGACACCAATCCTAAGGGCAATGGCTATTACACATTCAAGGAGCGCAAGTTTGCGATCACCACTTTTCTCTTCGGATTTTTAATTTTGTGGGCTCTGCTCATTGTATTCGGAACCTTTTTGCGAGGGCCAAACTGGAACTTCTTCGGCCCGTACGAGGTTTGGGATCTACATAAGTTGGAAGTGCTCAATAACATCAACTTATCCGAATACATTTTTCGGGAAATGGGCCTAAACGGGGGCAAATTGCCCGATAACATCCTCTTGCGTGAGTCGTTTGGCTTTATCGCGGTTATTGCTTACTTCGCAGTTGGCCCTTGGCTACTTGAGAAAAAAGTGATGCCCGCGATGGCAAAG
>JAYVQZ010000057.1:0-2981 GCA_043776735.1 Deltaproteobacteria bacterium
GCCTTGGCCGCACAACGCTTCAGCGCCTCCACCCAGTTGTCAAGCGAGACGGTAGCCAAATGGTTTGTGGCAAGAACTCGTCCCCCCCCTGGTCGGGCAATCAATACCGCAGACTTAAAAAGGGTCTGATAGTCATTTTCCACATCGACCGCACCAAATCCTCCTTTTGACCACGCAGGAGGATCTAGAAAAACCATATCGAAATGACGCGCTTCCAACTTCAAAGTTTCCCGGGTCTTGTTGCGTCGCCCGCCAGCAGGGAGGCCGGCAAGTTGACGGAGGGCGGGCAGGCAATCGGTTTGAATCATACGAAAACTCTCGCCGAACACGCTATTAAGCCCGGCGTTTCGTTCCCCTACCTCCAAAGAGGAGGCAGCAAAATCCAGATTCCAAACTTCGGTGGCTCCAGCGGCTGCAGCGGCAACTCCTGCGCTACAGGTATAGGAGAAGAGATTGAGCAGACTCAAACCGCTGACCGCCCCCTTTAGGTACCGTCGGCCCGCTCGCAAATCGAGAAAGAGCCAGGGATCGATCCCTTGGTGACGCGCCCGAATCAAAAACTTAACTCCAAACTCTCGGCAGAAGACCTCAGCTAGCGCCTCCGCCTTAGGAATCTGCCATTGTTCAAAGCTCTCTCCCGCTGATTTTCCGCGGTGGTTGTAGGCAAACCCAAAAGGCGCGGCAAGTCTTTCCTTTAAGCCTTGTTCTAAGAGAATTTGATCTTCCCAAGAAAGCGGATTGCGAAACGTCTGAACCAAGAGCAAAGAACCATACCTATCAATAGTAAGGCCAGGAATCCCTTCCGTAACCCCGTGAAAGAGCCGGTAACAGTCCGTTTTCTCTGCCTCAAGTCGCTGCAAGAGCGCCTTCCGTTTGGTGAGGGCTTTGTCTAGGTGAACTAGGTTCATGGGAGACCGTACTTATCACACTGTCCCCTCGTTGATAGCCAAGTAATGGTGGTAATATTTAAAAAATCAACGATAGGGACGCAGATACTTTGATGCTTAGTGCAAGAAAATACACATCGATAATTGGACTGGCACTGGTTTGTTTTTTCTTCGGTTTTGCGATCAAGCACCTTCAAACGATTCCGCTTTCAGGGCTATCCGACAATGGAGATTTCTGGAGGGTGATGTCTCCGGCAGGTTTAGAGCTTATAGACGATTCCCATCACGCCGACCGGTCCCGCCCCGTAAACCGCCTCTTTCGTCGAACCGAGATCTCTTGGAGCGCCTTTTTTTCGAGCTCTCCAGTTCCGATAGCTATCTTGTCTCAGTGGCTTCCTTTTTATCGAGATCCCCAATTTTATGACATTAGGAATTTTAGCCTTCTTTGTTTAGTTCTCCTCGGATTCGCGATTGTCTTTCTTTGGCGTCAGACCGACACCCCTCTGCTCGCCGTGGGTTGCCTTTGGATCTCGGTCGATCCGGGTTACCTGTTTTTTTTTAACAGTTTTCTTGCCGACTCATTTTACTTCCTTGGGATTCTTTTTCTCTTGGCCACAATTGCCCTTCTCACCAGCAAAAATATCAACCATCTGTCGCCGCTACAGCAAGGAGCCGCCCTTCTTCTTCTCGCCGGCGCCCTCTTTCTGTCCGGTTTTTCAAAAATGCAGTACTTGATTGTCCCCGTGGCCGTGACTGCCACCCTTCTGCTCTCTCTCATCTCATCCGACAAGACGTCCTTTAGGGTTCGCGGTTGGGCCACCCTGGTGGGATTGATTTTTTGTTTTTGGGCCCCCGCCCACTTCTTTCTGAAAAAAGGGCCTAATTTTGAATCCACCAATAATTTCTACGCCGTCGAATCGGGAATTTTACGTTGGGCTAACGATCCTACTGAAGCGGCCAAAGCCTATCACCTCACCTTGACGGCTCAGGAGGCTGCCACGAGGAAGCTATCAGAAGCAAACCGCAAAAAACTACAGAGCCAAACGGCAACCCTCTCCCGTGGCCGTCTGCTTTGGCAGTACGTTATCCACCCTGGAGCAATTTTAAATCTGTCGAGGGAGTTCGCGCACGACATGCGGGAAGCGGCAACCACTCGTCACTTTCATTTTGAGCGAAAAGTCGCCGGAGGCCCCTTCCAATATTTCACCCGCTGGCAATTTTCAAATGTCCGCTCTTTTTTGCTTAACTTGTTTCCTGGGGCCCTGTTTTTTCTTTTGTTACTTTCCTGCCTTTGGTTTTCCTACCTTGCCGGAAAAAGGATGGACCCGTTGGGCTACCTGGGGGTGTTTTTGGTACTCGCCGTGGTCACGCAGTTTTTCGCTGTCCTTTTAGGAGAGGGAACCCGTAGTCTTTTGCGACATCTGGTGGGAGCTAAATTTAGTTTGGATTGTCTTTTGGCCGTTTTGCTTTGTACCTTGAGTCCGCAAAACTTTCCAAAATGGCGGTCCCATTCCCCTTCTTAAAGGCTCCGCCAGATCAAATGTGCACAACTTGTGCACCGTATGCTGCACCGCCCGTGCCGCTCCCATTGATTCTGGGAATCCACACAGATAAACATTCGCGATCAATAAGAAAAGGAATACCAGTGATTGAATTTTCTCAGCGTATCGTCATGGTGGGCTACGGTGCCGTTGCCCAATGCATGTTGCCCCTGCTTTTAAAGCACCTAAGAATCTCTCATAGCCAAATAACTGTCGTAGACTTCGAAGATCGCTCCCAAGCGCTCGAAGCTTTTACCTCCCAAGGCCTAAAGTTTCTCAATGCCCGCATTGACCGAAGCAATCTGGTCTCCAGTTTTGGATCGCTTCTTAAAGAAGGAGATATCCTTATCGATCTCGCCTGGAACATTGACTGTTGTGAAATCTTGCAATGGTGCCACGATCACGGCGTGAAATACCTCAACACTTCGGTTGAAGTGTGGGACCCCTACGAAAATGCCGAGAGCCTTACCCCTCAGGCCCGCACTCTTTACCACCGTCATATGAACGTACGCCAAATGATTGCCGGCTGGAAGACGCCCGGACCTACGGCTGT
>JAYVQZ010000058.1:0-11674 GCA_043776735.1 Deltaproteobacteria bacterium
TCCGGCTCTGACGTGATGTTCCCCCGATATTTTCCAGATCTGCTCACCGAACAGGTAATCGCTCTTGAGCCCATGCAGGGCAAAAAAGTTTCTGAGATGCGCAAAGGGAGCACTGTGGCACGAAGGGCCGCTGAAAAAACCTTGGCCGCGGTACTCGAGCAGATCTTCGATCATGGCTTCTTCCATGCCGACCCTCACGCCGGAAATCTCTTTTTTCTCGAAGACGAAGGGCGATTGGGCTTTATCGATCTGGGGATGGTGGGGCAACTCGATCCGGACGACAAACGCCGATTTCTACGCGTTCTCATGGATGTTCTCAATCGCGATCGAGAGAAACTCGCTCGTCACCTTTATGAATTGGGAACCCCCAGCAAAGTTACTAAATATGGTGACTATGAAAAGGGAGTTCAGGCCCTTCTCGATGACGTAAAAAATACGGGAGCTAAGAACCTCAAACTCGACGTACTGCTGAATCGTCTGTTGGGGGTCGCGCGCCAAAACGGAATTCACATCCCTAATCGTTACGTCCTTATGATCCGCTCCTGCCTGATTGTGGAAGGGGTCGCAAGGTCTTTGGACCCCAAGATCTCCGTGTTTCAAGTGGCCACACCTATCGTGGCAAAAAGTCTGCTGGCCTCGTACGCGCCAATGCGATTTATCCGCAAACTCTTCTAGTCATAAAAAGGCTAAAGACCTCAATGGTTTACAAGCCGCTTCTAAGGAGTTTTTCCGGGCTCATCCCTTTTGTGAAATTCGCCGATTAGAGGGGACAGTGGGGACGAATATGATGCGAATCAATTTCTGCGTTTGGATTGCCTTGGGCTCACTTTTTCTGATCTCCTTTTCTGCAGATGCCGCCGACAGAAAAACGGCACCGGAAAAGAAAGTGGTACAGGGTTCAGAAACGGTGGAGGTCGCCCCGGATGATGGCGCTGAGGCCAATTTAAATTACATCAAGGCCAGAGAAAAGGTCCTTGCCGGAAATTTTGAAGAGGCGATGCCACTTATAGAAAATGCCCTTCGCGTCGATCCCGAAAATCCCATGCTCAATCATCAAATGGCGGAGATATACCTGCGACTTGCTCAATTTGAAAAAGGCGAAGCCTACGCCAAAAAAGCGATTGCCAAAGATCCAAAAAATGTTGAGTACCGTGCCACCATGGGCGGCATTTACGCCTCGCTTAAAAAGTACCCCGAAGCCAAAGAACAATACCAGGCCATCATGGATATCGATCCCGATAACATGAAAGCTCCACTGCTTATGGGCATTGTCGAGGCAGAGAGCGGAAAAAGTGAAGAGGGGGTTGCCACTCTTACCAAAGCTTACGAAAAGAATCCCGATAACTACATGGCGCTCTTTTATCGGGCAAAAATTAACCTCGAGTCCGACAACGCAGAGGCGGCCAAAGCCGACCTTGATAAGTGTCTTGTTCTTCACCCGAGCTTCGTCGAAGCGGGAACCGCACTGGGTCTGCTCCATGAAAAGCTTGGGGAAAACGAATTAGCTATTCGAGCCTACAGTCGTATTCAAGGCAGTGGCCGTTACAAGAAACGGTTAGCGCAACTCTATTTGCAGAAAAATGATTATGAAAAAGCGCTTATAGAACTCTCGGAGTACGAAAAAGTAGAGCCGGATGACTATACCGCTCGGGTAAAAGTGGGGCTTATTTACTTTGAACTAAAACAGTTTGATAAGGCGGCGTCTCGATTCCTGGAAATTATCAAGGAGCAGCCGTCTGCCGACAACGTTCGCTTTTATCTCGGTGCTGTTTATGAAGAGTCCAAAAAGTATGATTTGGCCGCGGATCAACTGAAGAAGGTTACTAAAGAGTCCTCGTTCTATAAAGAGGCCTCACTTCATTTAGGCTTCATTTATCGTGAAAAAGGAAAGTTAAAAGAAGGTTTAGAACATTCTAAGCGTTTGACCAAACAGATGCCCGAAATCGTTGAGTTCTGGGACATGTACGCTTCCTTCTACGAAAGTCAGAGAGAATACAAAAAGGCGATGGCCGTATTAACTGACGGGCTTAAAAAGCACGTCGACGACGAAAAGTTGCTCTATTTTCAAGGGGCGATTTTTGAAAAATTGAACGAGCGTCCCAAGGCCGTGGAGAATATGAAAAAGATTCTATCCAAGAATGAAAACAGTGCTCATGCCCTAAACTTTTTGGGCTACACCTATTCGGAGATGGGGGAGAACCTCGATGAAGCGGAAATGATGATCCGAAAGGCGATCACACTTCGCCCTGGGGATGGTTTCATCCAAGATTCTTTAGGATGGGTGCTTTTCAAAAGAGGAAAGACCGAAGAGGCACTGGCACAGCTGGAAAAGGCACTGGTCATGCAGCCAGAAGAACCGGTCATCCTGGATCACTTAGGCGATATCTATTCGGCAAAATCCGACTTGGCCAAAGCGGGGGACTTTTATCGCCGGGCCGTTCAATTTGCTAAGAAGGACAAAGAACTTCAAAAGAAAGTCTCGACCAAATTGGCGGGACTAGAACACAGGGTACGTTTGCCTTCCAATGAAGGGGCCAATTCCGCTGAGGTGAAGTCAGAGGCTAGGTCAGAGAATCAAAAAGTGGAGAAGGGGCAGAACTAACCAGCCTCTCGCTCTGCACCCATTTTGCAAATTCATCGAAAGTAAAAAACTGGTGGTCCGCAGCATTGCACTTTTCGATTTCCCAGTAGGAATGCCAGCTCGCTCTCACAGAGCGGGCTGATAGGGTTTTGGCTCCCCATACGTCATGTTCGTGGTCTCCTACCATGGTGACCCTATGGGCCTCGCATCCCAAAGAATCTAGAATTTTGAGTAACCCCTCGGGATTGGGCTTCTTCGCTTTCACACAACTTCCTGAAACAAACTCCTGAAAGTAACCTCGTAGGCCGCTGTGCTCTAGTATCAAATTGGCGGAGCGAAAGTCGCGATTAGTCCATATCGCCATTGGCATTCCCTGACTGCGTAAATGATCTAAAAAGGGAATGACGCCGGGAAACGGCTTAATTTCTACGGCGTCTAAATCACTTTGTGTTCGCAATCGTTCCATGGCTGCAATCGAGTCTTTGCCAAGGTGGGTTTGCAAAAACTCCGTGAGCAAATCGGTAAGTGCGGGGTAATGGAGACTTTCGGGAAAGTCTTTGTCGAATTCTGAGAAGACGGTCTTTAAGCATTTAAAGTAGTGCCCGAACGAGTCAACCAACGTGCCATCAAGATCAAAAACCCAGTACATCATAATTTAGCTCAGCCAGGAGCTCAAGATAGCGACGAATATTCCAGCAGAAAACATAAATAATCGGGCGCCCTTGTCTTGGTCATTGGCGTGAATCTCCGGGAGTAGGTCGCAGGTGGCAATGTATAGGAAAGTGCCTGCCGAGGCGGCAAGCAGCACGCCGGAAACCTGTGGCATGAGGTGGGCGTGAGAGATCCAATAGGCGGCACCAATTAATCCCATCGGCGCCGATAGAGCGACTCCGGCTAAGAACATTAAAATCTGTTTGGGTGATTTTTTTGCCAGCTGCAAAAGCGAGCTCAGTGTCACCCCAGAAGGTATCTTATGGACCAGAATTCCGGCCAAAACGGCAGTTGCCAATTTCGGGGAGTGAAGGGTTGAGGCCAAAGCTACTCCTTCGATGATTCCATGGATGGTGAGTCCGAAAAAAGCCGTCATTCCGATAGCGTGGTAATTGCAGCCGTGCTCTTCACAGGCATGCACCATCAGAAAACGTTCGAGAAAATAAAGGAGGGAAATCCCAAACAGGAAGGCGGGGCCAAAGTAGGTGGGTGCCAATTGTGCCGCTTCAGGCAGCATGTGGAGTGCGGCCAAGCCGATGAGAAGCCCTGTGCCAAGACTTAAAATTCGCTTCACTCGGGTTTCGTTTTGGAAAAAAGAAAGCAACGGCATAAGGCCGCCGGTGAACGTCGTAGCGAAGATCGCAAACGCGTAAAGGTAGGCAGAACTCGTCACAAGAGCACTCTCAGGTTTCTGTAGTTAACCAACGTATCCTCTGGCCCAGACTTTCCCGCTGGGAAAATACCGATAGCCAGGGATCTTCGGATTCGGGAGCAAACAGGAAAAGGGGCTTTAGGGCAAATGGAATCGTAACCGGTCTGCGGGCTAGGGCGGACTCAAAGCGGTGAAGTAGCTCAAGATACGGCTCTCTAGCCTGGGAGATACGCAAGGATAGGGTATCGAACTCCTTATCGATTCCATGGCTGGAGAATAGGCGAAAGGGCAACCAGGCGACGACTAGAAACAGGGCCCGCCGAAGGATGCCTCGCGACGTCACTAAAGACTCCCCGAACGACGTGCTCAGCCCGACTCTTTCGAGGGCTACGCAAAATCGAGACAACCAAGCCGAACTGATTCGATCTCCAAATCGAATTTCCGTAAGAACCCGGCAAAAAAGCGCATACCATTCCGTACGATTGAGCTTGAGGACCTCATCGGAAATCACAATAACCATTTCGGAACGGGAAAAACCAAAGGCCGCCACCAAAGGGGCAGTGCCCGGAATCTTTTGAATCTGTGGCGGCTGAATTCCCAAACGAGCCGAAAGTTCGGCATTAATCCGATGGAGTGAATGATTTTCAGCCATCGTTAAAGGGGAACTCCCCATAGCTTCAAGAAGAGACTCTTTGGAGCGGTAACCCAAATAAAAAAGCCCTGCTAACCAAAGGAGGGTTCCTGCCAACCAACCCTTCCACTCCCAAAAAACACCTAAGGGGATGCTCACTAGAAAGAAAAGGTAGAGTGCGAAGGCTAGGAATCTAAAGAATCGCATGGGAATTGTTATATCATATCGGATTTTTAGCGGGTGTGTGGGGGCATCCCGATTGATTTCCCCTTGCCCAGGTGAAGGGTTCGGGGGCAAACTCACGTTTTTTTAAAGGAAGATTTGGTTTCTGCCTACGATGACTGCGGGAAAAACAATTCAGCCTCTTTACTCGATCATGGATCGAGTTCTTGAGGATGACGAGAAAACGTCCTCCATCCGTTTTGAAGTTGAGGCAAAGAAAGAGCACATCGTTGGCTTTGCCAAGACAGTCGGTTTTAAGGGACAGGGGATTCCTCCCACGTATTTCACTTTTTTCCGTTGGGCGGAGTTTCGCTGGTTAAGCCGCCTAGGCATCCCGCTCGAAACGGTAGTCCATACGGAGCAGGCTTATGAGTATCACGACAAAGGGGAAGCTGGCGTGACCTTCACCGTGGAAACTCAGGTGAGTCAGTTTCGAGAACGGCGGGGCCTTAAGATGGTGACGATGACCACCCGAATTTCAGTGGGAAACCGGCTGGTAGTGACCTCGGTCGCTTCGTTTTTAGCCAAAGGGGTGCCCGCGTGAGCGAGAACGCACGGCAGTTATCCCTACCGGCTTTTGAAAAAGAGCAGCTAAGGGATTACGCGGCCATTTCAGGCGACGACAATCCCATTCATTACGATGAGGGAATGGCAAAACAGGCTGGTTTTGGGGGCGTTCTGGTTCACGGCATGCTTTCCATGGCGGCCATGGGAAACTATTTGGAAGTCTTTTTTCCTAGCTGCAGTTTTCAAATCCTTAAATTTCAGGTCCGTTTCCGGAAGATTGTCTATCCTGGCGATGCCTTAGAATGCTCGTCTGTGGAAAAGTCTTCGCAAGAGCCAGGCACCACAACGTTGGCACTCTCCCTGAAGAACACTAAAGGCGAACTGGTCTGTGAAGGGACTGCCATCCTCCGTCCCCAAAGCTAAGGTTAGCGGTCTGACCCTAGGTGTTAGATGCGTTGCGTAAATATTTTGATTTTGCTAAGTTGCCTCCAACAGGATGTAGCATGCAAAATCTTACTAAAAGACATCTGACCCTAATCCAAGGCGGCGGCGGAATCGCGGAACCTGCTGATCATTTTGAGCTTCCGCAGTTAAAAGGCGCGATCTCCAGAACGAAATTAAGTTGGCTCATTTTAACCAAAGTCATTCTTTTGGCTTCGGTCCTCTATGTGGCCTACGGCCGCTGAATCCAGCTCACGGAGTTGCCGGTAATCCTAGCCTCTTGGTGGGAGAGCCTCTTAAGCACCTGAACGTACGTTTGGTGTTCTACCTCGAGCACTCGCTCGGTTAGCGTGGCCTCAGTATCGCCCATCATTATCGGAACTTTATTCTGAGCCAGAATTGGCCCCCCATCGAGCGAAGCATCCACCAGATGAACGGTGCATCCCGTCTCTTTAGCGCCGGCAAGTAAAGCCTGTTTTTGCGCTTTTAGCCCGGGAAACAAGGGCAGTAGAGAAGGGTGGATATTGAGGATACGTCCGGGGAATGCGGAGAGAAAAGGTTTCCCTAGCAGAAGCAAATAACCGGTCAAACAGATGTAGTCAGGCTGATATTTTATTGCCCTCTCCGCCAATTGAAGATCGAAGGCTGCTCTATCCCATTTCTGACTTCCTCGTTGCGCTGACCCCGAAGGAGGAGCTCCAAAAGGGGGAACACCCGAGGGGAAAACCTCGACGGGTATGTTTTTTTCTTTGGCTATTTGAATCACACCGGCATCTGGCTTATTGCAAAAGAGGGCTACCACCGAAGAGCGGGGAATTTCGCCTGACCGACAAGCCTCTGCTATCGCCTTGAAATTAGAGCCGCGCCCGGAAGCGAGGCAGAGCAACCTCATCGCCACTCCACGCTGGCAGAATCCTCTTGGGAGGCGGCGATTGTCCCCACAGTCCAAGCAGAAATTCCAGCACTTTTCCAGTGGGCCAACAGTCCGTCTTTCTCCTTAGGAGGGCAAATGGCCAGCATTCCCACTCCGGCATTTAGCGTCGATAAAAGTTCGCGCGTTTCCAAACCCGCCTGCTCTTGAATCCAAGCGAATGCCTTTGGCAAATTCCATTCTTTGGAACCAACGACCGCCTTGGTGAACTGGGGAAGGACCCGAGGAAGGTTCTCTAGGAGTCCCCCGCCCGTGATGTGGGCAAGAGCCGAAAGCTTTTCAACTACTGGCAAAATAAAAGGGCCATAGAGCGTGGTGGGCGTGAGGCACCAGTCGCGCCAGCTTTGGGTTGCCCACGGCACAGAGTCGTCAGGCTTAATCTTTGCTCTCTCTAAAACTTTTCGAACTAACGAAAAACCGTTGGAGTGAAGGCCAGAAGAGGCCATCGCGATAATGGCATCTCCTTCTTTCACCTTTAGCGGCCCTAGGATTTTGGCCTTTTCGACTACACCAATGGCAAACCCGGCCAAGTCGAAATCGGTTTCGTGGTAGATGCCGGGCATTTCGGCGGTTTCACCGCCTACTAAGGCGCAGTCGATCTGTTCACAAGCGAGCTGTATGCCTTTGAGCAAAGTGAGGAGCTCTTGGTCGCGGAGTTTCCCTGTGGCGTAGTAATCCAAAAAGAGTTCCGACTTGCCCCCAGTACAAAGGACATCATTTACGTTCATGGCGACCAAATCTTGGCCCAATCCTGAAATATTGCCCCACTCAATGGCGAGTTTAATTTTGGTGCCCACCCCATCACAGGAGGTGACCAGAACCGGCTCCTTGTACTTTGAAGTCCATTCACTGAGATCAAAGCAAGCGGCGTAGGGGCCGATCCCGGAAAGAATGCCACGGGCCTTCTTTCGCCCTTTTTGAAAATCCTTAAACTGATTAAGGATCGAAGCCGCCTTTTCGGGGTCCACTCCGGCTTGC
Source organism: Deltaproteobacteria bacterium (assembly GCA_043776735.1). Classification (GTDB taxonomy): domain Bacteria; phylum Bdellovibrionota; class FAC87; order UBA2466; family UBA2466; genus JBGSST01. The sequence goes on from JAYVQZ010000058.1 coordinate 7,655, forward strand.
TGATAGGTCAATTTCGGAGGGTTCATCCCTTTATCCCTTCTTATGCCGCTGGCATTCTTTGGGGGTTACACACGTTCCGGTGGCTTTAGCCACTAGGATGGGCTGGCTGAGGACTTTAGCGGCTGTAGGGCCAACCTGAGGCTCTGGGGTGATGACCTTTCGGACTTCAAACTTCATGGCCCGGGAGGTATTGCCCACTTTGGTAATTTCCCCTTCGATTTCCAAATAGTCGCCCCCGTAGACCGGGGCTAAGAATTCAATATTGTCATAGGCGCGAAATAGCCCTTCGTCGCCGTCCAGGCGAATTAAGAGTTCGGTGGCCACATCGCCGAAAAACTCCAACATCTTACTGCCGGAAACGAGATTGCCCCCGTAATGAGCGTCTGCCTGCGACATCCGGACCCGCAGGGTGGCTTTAAGGGGGGGGGAAGTTTGGTGTGATGACATAGTTTCTATTTTCAATCAGTTAGCAAATTGGTAAGTCAAATAACTAGATCTATTTTTTACCGTGAAAAGCGTGTTTTTTTTAGCATGGGAATAAGGGAAAAGCTAAAAATTCTTAAAGGTTTAACAGGAACGGCGTTGAGAATTGTATTGACGAACCTGTGAAATATTTTTATTCACTGTGTCCTTTGGAGAAAGTCCGTGCAGAACTCTATTATTGATAAGATCGAGTCAACCCAGCTAAAAGACCGCCCCGCATTTCGCGTTGGCGATCGTGTGAACGTGTCTGTTCGCCTTAAAGAAGGCGACAAAGAACGTATTCAGGCTTTTCGTGGGGTCGTGATTCAAAAGCATCCTATTTCGGGCAAGGGCCCAAGCGCTACCTTCACCGTTCGGAAGATTTCCGAAGGGGTGGGCGTGGAGAGAATTTTTCCGATCCATTCACCCTTCATCGAGAAGATTGAGATTGAGGGTTCGGCCATTGTTCGCCGCTCTCGTCTTTTTTACTTGCGTGAGTTGACTGGTAAGAAGGCTCGCTTGAAAGAGGCCGACCGGTTTGGTGACCTTATCGTAAAGAAAAAGAAGATCGTAGCCCCTGCTGCTGAAGCGGCAACGGAAGCTACGACGGCGCCAGCAGTGACTGCGGCCCCTAAAAAAGACAAGTAACACCCCGAAAAAAATTGGCCAAGAAAAAGGCACTTACTAAAGTAGTAGCGCTCGAATTTGAAAGCTCTCTATGGCAGCAAGGTCATGCTTTCATCTCTGGAGTGGACGAGGTGGGGATGGGATGTCTGGCGGGACCCGTAGTGGCCGCAGCGGTAATCCTGCATGCCGATCGAATTCCTGTTGGCATACGTGATTCGAAAGTACTTTCCGCGAAGGAGCGAGAGCGCTTAGATGCCGAAATTCGGACGTCGGCGATTGCTTTTGCTATTGGCTCAGCCTCGGTTGATGAGATCGATACCGTCAATATTCTTCAGGCGGCGCGACTTGCCATGAAGCGCGCGATTGGCGCCCTTGAGGTAGTTCCCACCTTCTTGTTGATCGATGGGCGTTTCCCCGTCGATATGAGCATTTCTCAGGAGGCGTTGGTGAAAGGAGATAGCCGATCGGTTTCCATCGGTGCCGCGTCAATCATCGCCAAGGTGTTTCGGGATAAATTGATGAAGGAATTAGACGACGAATGCCCTGGCTACGGTTTTGCTAACCACAAGGGCTATGGAAGCGTCGAACACCGCAAAGCCTTGCAAGAAAAAGGGGCCACCCCCTACCACAGGAAAAGCTTCTCTTGGACGCCGGTATGAAAACCTAGCCGTCCTCTATTACCGCCGACGTGGCTTTCTAGTTCATTCCAGAAATTACCGCTGGCACCGGCTAGAAGCCGACTTATTGTTGCGTCACCCCAGCCAAAAACGATTTTTATTGGTAGAGGTGAGGGGACGAAAGGAGCGCTTTCATGCGGCAGGAGAGGTACTAAATCCTGTAAAGAGGTTTCGGTTGCGTCGGTTGGCAGAAGGGCTCTCGGCTAAGTTTTGCGCCCCTTTTGCGGTGGAGTTTTTGGAAATTGTGGGAGAATGGGATTGGCGGAATCAGGCTATGACTGAAACCGCTCGTTTTTTTCCCGCACTGCTAGAGCAAACCACGTTTCGGTTTTATAGGTATCAGGTGGATTTTTAGTTGCTTCGTCGTGCGGTTTTTTTCTTTACGGAAAATGGTTTCGTTTTTTCAGCTTTTTCCGGAGCGGTTTTAGTCACGACGGGCTTGTCATTTGCAAAGCTGGCAATTGCCTCAAGACGATTGGTAAACACGGCAAAAGGCTTTTTTGCCGATTGAAAAGCCTTAACAATCTTGTCGAACTCCACACTCAGGTGGCAAAGGCGCGGCCGTACTTTGAAGCCATTAAACTCCTTGAGCACCCCGATAAATTGGTGGATGCCGCTAGAACCGACAAACTTTAGTCGAGAAAAGTCGAAAACAACCTGACTGCAACTGTTTTTGGACATTAGGTCTTGGCAAGTTTGGCTGAGTTGGTGTGTGGTTTCGAAGTCCAGGGTTCCTTCGAGTTCAAATACCAAAATGTTCTGTTCTTGTTTGGCCCTGAGAATCATGATCGTACGCTCCGGCTTGATTAGTTCGTGGTTGGTGAAAAGAAGACTTGGCAAATCCGCCCTCTCTTAACGATATAAGGGGATGCCAGGATTATTATATCTGATCGCAGGACCCATCGGTAATCTTGAGGACATAACGCTGCGCGCTCAAAAAATGTTGCGGCAGCTGACGTGTTTTTTTGTTGAGGATACTAGGGAGATCAAAAAACTTTTTGGAGGCCTGGGAATCGATGCCAGTGGTAAAGAGTTTTTTTCTTACGCTTCGCATAATCTTAAGGCCGCCACTCAACGGGCTATCGAGAAATTAGAGGAGGGCATTTCAGTCGGATTTTTGTCTGATCGGGGAACCCCCGGAATCTCCGATCCGGGAAGCTGGTTGGTGCATGAAGCCTACCTAAGAAATATCACAGTAATTCCCATCCCCGGCCCGAGTGCCGTGGTTACCGCCTTGTCGGTAAGTGGGATGGTGACCAATCGGTTTGTTTTTCTAGGTTTTTTGCCGCGTAAAGAAACTGAGCAGGAGGCGCTGTGGCAGAGGATAGAAAAAACAGGTTTTGTTTTCTGTTTTTTTGAATCTCCAGAAAGAGCTAAGAATACCTGTGAGGCTATTCAAAAGCGCTTTCCTGCCGGCGTCATGCTAATCGGCAGGGAATTGACGAAGGTCTACGAGAGCCTTTTGCGCTTTGAGTTATCCAAGGAGATTCCAGCATTTCCAACCAAAGGTGAGTTTGTCATCGTGGTCGATCCGAGGGTTGAAACCACCGTCCCTGTCGACGTGGGCGCTGAGGCACTTTCCCAAAAAGTTGCAGAGCGTTTGGCTAGTGAGCGGGAATGGGCCAAAATAGTCTCTAAGGAATTGGGAGTGCCTGTATCGGATGTGTACAACAGCCTCCAAAAGGCCAAATAGAATCACTATTAAGCCTGCGGGCCTTACCCCTAGTGCTGCCGGCGGCCAGATTTGCTAAAATAGCAGAGAGGCGTGAATGCAGAACGTTTTGCTTCTGAATGCAGGGTTTGAACCGTTGCGCATCGTTTCCTGGCAGCGTGCCTTTGTCCTGGTTTTTCAAGGAAAAGTCGAAATCCTAGAAGAATACTCTTCGGTCATCCATACCGTGACAAAGCAATTTCGCATTCCGGCCGTCATAAGAATGAGGCGTTGGGTAAATTTAAAACGTCCCGGCCCCATCATCCGTTTCTCCCGATCCAATATCTACCTTCGCGACGATCATAAATGTCAGTACTGCTACAAAGTTTTTAGTCTTAGAGAACTGACCTTAGATCACGTCATGCCGGTAGTTCGTGGCGGTAAAAAGACGTGGGAAAATATTGTTGCCGCCTGCATCCGTTGCAATCAGCGAAAAGGCAATCGCACTCCCGATGAAGCCGGAATGAGACTTTCAAAAAGACCGACGAAGCCTAATTGGCTTCCCGGACTGGTAGGATCTATTCGAGCTACCAGTGCGCCTCC
>JAYVQZ010000059.1:0-2974 GCA_043776735.1 Deltaproteobacteria bacterium
CGAATTTTTTCGCCCGAAAGTTTTAAAGGTTGTTCGCAAAGTGACGCCATACCTTTGAGAAGCTTTTGACGATATTTCCCATGCCGATTACCTATAGATCCAATGCCTCCCCCAGAAATTCGTTCGCCCGCGCCTAGCCAAGAGTACCGATCCATTGCCCTCTTGGACGATGGGCTAATCAATCAGATCGCCGCTGGCGAAGTGGTGGAACGCCCGGCAAGTGCGGTTAAGGAGCTCATTGAAAACAGTCTTGATGCCGGGGCAACACAAATTCAGCTTTATGTTGCTGAGGGTGGGATCAACGAAATCCGTTTGATTGATAACGGTTGCGGCATGACCAAAGAAGACCTGCGGCTGGCCGTCCAACGCCACGCCACCAGTAAAATCCGGACGGCTACTGACCTTGAAGGGATTGCTACGTTTGGATTTCGAGGGGAAGCCTTGAGCAGCATCGCCTCAATAGCAGAGCTTGAAATCCGAACCCGCCGACCGCTGGAACCTCTCGGCCATTGCCTCAAGGTGTCTTTTGGCGAGGTCTCGGAAATTAGCCCCGTCGGGACGTCGCCTGGCACTACATTTATTGTGCAGAATTTATTTCAACGCCTACCTGCGCGACAAAAATTCTTGAGGGCTTCGGCTACTGAGTTTTCCCACGTTGCTCGCTGTTTTCGCGAACTGGCACTAGGAAACGCCGAAGTAGAGTTCTCTCTTTCCCACAACGACAGACCGACCTACCGTTATGGCGCCACGCAACGTGAGAAACGGGTAAGGGAAGTGCTTAGGCCCGACTGGGAACCTTTTATCGTGACTGAAGAGTCGGACTTTGGCTTTCTCGAAGCCTACCTGTCTCCCCCACACTGGATTTCTGACAAAGGAGACCTCACCTTTTATGTAAATCGCCGTCCGGTGAAAAACCGAAGTCTACTTTCGGCTATCCGAAACGGCTACCAACAGACCCTAGGCCCTCACCATGAACCTTCTGGAGCCGTCTTTTTGGATCTTCGTTTGGATTGGGTGGACGTGAACGTCCACCCCCAAAAGTGGGAAGTCCGTTGTTATCAGCAGGAAAAAATTTACGGGTGGCTACAGGCCACATTGCGAAAAGCTTTGGCAAGCCGACAGACCCTCCATTCGCTGGATGCCAAGATTACCCCCGGTTATTTTTCCCCCTCACCGCTTCCAAAAGAGAATTTTGGTCCCCCAACACGGGAATCAGGCTTTTTGAATCATTCCTTTGATTGCTCGGGAGCTCCGGCAACGGCCCCGTCCCCGCAAACCAGTAGTTTTGGGACAAAAAATGCGGAACCCATGATCCTGCCTGAGACCCTCTCTGGGTTTCGCTATTTGGGTCAGACGGGAGCTAGTTACCTCATCGGGGAAGACGATCGGGGCCTCCTACTCTTTGATCAACATGCCCTCCACGAGAAGCAAACCTTTGAAAAACTGCGTAACGGAAGGCCTGTGGAAAGTCTTTTGTCGCAACGGCTGCTCGTTCCTAAGATAATAGCGTTTCCCAAGGAGCTAGTTGAGGCCTTGGAAAAAAGCCAGGAGAGCCTGGCGATTTTGGGCTTCGACGTGGAGGCCTACGGCGATGGCGACATTGCCGTTCATGCCTACCCTACTTTGGTCGACGAGACGAAATTACCGGTGCTCTTAAAAGCAACGGTGGAACAGCTGCTGGAAAATCCGGCACTGGCCCGTGAAGGAATCGAACAGGCTTACCGCCGTATCTTTGCCACTTGGGCGTGCCACGGTTCGGTTCGCGCCGGCCAACGGCTCTCTGAAATTGAAGCGCGAGCCCTTATCGAACGGCTGACGGAAATCGATGAAGGTTGGACCTGTCCCCACGGGCGGCCTGTGATTTTTAGAATGACCTGGGACTTTCTGGGGAAACAATTTGAACGAGGAAAGGGATAACCCTTTGAATCAAAATTCTGTGACACCTATGACCTCCAAAACTCTATGTCTGGCTCTATTGGGGCCGACGGCCAGCGGAAAGAGCGAATTTGCTCTAGAACTTGCCGAGCGACTAAATGGCGAGATTGTTTGCTTGGACTCCACGACGATTTACAAAGGTTTTGATATCGGGTCGGCTAAACCGACGAAGGAGCAGCAGGAACGAGTGCCCCATCATCTTCTCGATATTTTAGAACCCAACGAAGACTTTTCCGCCGGGCAATTTGTGGATCGTGCCCTAACCGTCATTGAAGACATCGCAAAAAGGGGGAAAATTCCCTTTGTTGTCGGCGGCACCTATTTTTACCTGCGAGCCCTTCAACATGGCATGTACCCCATTCCGCTAATTCCCGAAGAGGTCGTGGAAAGCGTAGAGAAGCAGTACGCGGTTGAAGACAGTTTCGACACAGCCAAAATGCACGAGGATCTTCAAAAGGCCGACCCCAAAGCGGCCGCCACCATTCACCCAAACGACAAATACCGCGTAGTGCGCGCCCTCTCCATCATCCGCCACACCGGCAAAAAACCTAGCGAAATGGAACCGGCTCACAAGACCGCCACCCAAGCGGGTCAACTCTGGTTAAAGTACTCGATGGCCATCTCGCGCCACGCCTTGGGCGCGCAAATTGTGACCAGGACTGACGCTATGATCCGCAGCGGCCTTGTCGAAGAGACTAAAAAACTTTTAGAAAAATACCCCGCTTCTCGCGCGCTTCAGAGCGTTGGCTATGCGGAAGCCTGTTTATTTATTGGGCAGAAGATTACCGAAAAGCAGTTGCGCAATGAAGTCATTGAAAAAACCAGACAGCTCGCCAAACGACAACTGACTTGGATACGGAGCGATCCGGAAGTTCGTTTTGTAGACTCCCGCGACGGGGATCGAGTCGCCAAAGAGGTTGAGAATCTCACTTTTGTCCTGAAGGGGAATGGGTAAAGCTATGCAATCGATGACAGGGTTTGCGCGCGTTGAAGGAGAAAGCAACGGCGTCCGTTTTTCCTTAGAGGTGAAATCGGTCAA
>JAYVQZ010000060.1:0-11662 GCA_043776735.1 Deltaproteobacteria bacterium
AATCCGAAATGGGTCCGGCAATTATTCAGTTTAATCACCCCCAAAAATACCCGCAGTTTTTCGAGTCAAGGCATCGCCGAGATGTAAATCATCTTAACACCCAAGGGGCGAAACTTTTTTCTGCGGAGTTAGCAAACAGGGCCGTTCGGCTTTTATCGGACTCACCTCAAGTGGCAGCGCAATGATCTTCATTGATCCCATTTACCCTTTTTTCTTAGTCGCTTCGCTTGTGGTTTATTGGAAAATGACCACGGAGACAGTTAGGAAATATTGGTTACTCCTCATCAGCAGTGTTTTTTACGGCGCTTGGGATCTCCGTTTTTTGGCGCTTCTCTATTTCACTGTGGCCGTTGATTATGCCCTCGCTAAAAAGATAGACAGCGAATCGTTACCCCAGAAACGGAAACGCTGGGTGGTGGCATCGGTGGTGATGAATCTCACAATGCTCAGCGCCTTTAAGTATTTTAATTTTTTTACCGCCTCAGTAAGCTATTTTCTTAAGGTTTTTGGCGTTGGGGTCTCACTTCCCCCGCTCACTCTATTGCTTCCAATAGGAATTAGCTTTTATACCTTTCAAAGTCTTAGCTATGTGATCGATGTTTACCGGGGTGAAATGCGTGCCTCTTCTTTTGTCGATGTTCTGACGTTTATTATCTTCTTCCCGCAACTGGTGGCAGGTCCCATTGTTCGTGCCGGCGATTTCCTTCCTCAGTTAGGGCCACTAAAATCGATTCGTAACGTTGCTTTTCGCAATTGTATCTTTCTACTTATTCTTGGGTATTTTAAAAAGGCGGTGATAGGCGACAACTTTGCTGCGGTCACCGACCCCGTTTTTGCTCGCCCCCAGTGGTACGGTTCTTCAACCTGCGTACTTGCTGCCGTTGGCTATTGGATTCAAATTTATTGTGACTTTTCAGGCTACACGGACATGGCGGTGGGAACGGCCGGGCTTTTCGGCTATTCCCTTTGTGACAATTTTAAAGCTCCGCTACTGAGCTGTTCTATTCGAGATTTTTGGAGGCGTTGGCATATAAGCCTTTCCACTTGGCTACGTGACTACTTGTTCAATCCACTTGGCGGCATTCGTGGCGGGGCAATGATGGCGTATAGGAACATTTTCATCACTATGGTCCTTGGAGGTTTGTGGCATGGCGCTTCACTAAATTTCGTCCTGTGGGGGGCGTCCAATGGCGTTGCTCTTATTTCTCACTCTTATTGGTCGGTGTGGAACCGACGCCATCTCAAATGGAAGATCCCTCCGTTAGTGGGCTGGTTAGTCACTCAAAGCTTTCTTTGTGTGAATGCCGTGCTTTTCCGTTGTGCTGATTTAAGTCTGTTTAGAAAATGGGCCGCTCAGGTGTTGATGAATCGCCAGGGGCTAGCGCCGAGTTTGGGTAATGGCTGGTGGCTACTGGTGGGATCTCTTCTATTGGCTCATTACCTATGGAACCGTAGAGGGGTGGCCTGTAATCCGTTTTCAAAGGAGTTAAATCTCCGCGTAATGCCAGAAAGCTTTTACCGATTTCCCCCAGAGGGGGTCTTCGCGGTAATGGGCGTTGCGATAATGGCCTGCCTTTTCTTTATCCCGCTAAGTCTCAACCCTTTCATTTATTTTCAGTTCTAGCCAGTCGATTCACTTCCTTTGGCGTTTCTCCAATCGAAGGCCCTAATAGATGGGTGGTGAGCTCGCCAGCGATGATCTGATTTCCCTTAGCCGTCATGTGTTTATGGGCGAATAAAGAGGCGTAGTCCGATGGATCTTTAGCTTTGATTTTTTCCAGGGGCTCAAATCCATTCACCAGTTCCAAACCATTTTTCTTGATGCAGCGGATCGCTTGGTCGATTCTCCAGGTCTCAGTAGCGGAGCCTTCATCTTGAACCAAAACGATGGTGCGAGCGCCTTCTCTATCGGCTAGCGTTTTTAGCTTACCCATGAGAAGGCAAAAAACGCGACCGCTGGCTACTTCGGCCTCGGTATTTAGGCCAGAGTGAGACCATAGAGTGGGAGTCTGTCTAAGCCAGCCGTCACGCCAATACCTTAGTGCGATGATGTTGATGAAATAGCTGTATCCCAAAATTCTGCGTTTCCATCCGAGATCGGCCATCGTCGTGTCTTTTGGCACTGGCACATTTTGAAGAGATAACTGACTGTCTGTTATTTGAAAAAACGGTTTTCCCGCACCATGACGAACTGAGAAATTGGCGCGCCAGATGTCATTTGAAATAAAGCTGTAAATTAAAACCCGAGGTCGATATTTTTTGATTAGGGTTTCTGCTCGTAAATAGATTTGATCGACCCCGTAGCCAGGAACTCCCGCGTTTATCACTCGCTTCCCTAGATTCCTCTCTAGGTAGGCCGGCCAGGTTTCGGTGTCCGAAACGAAAACTCCGTAGGCAAACGAATCCCCCACGGCAAGTACATAGGGTTGTTCTAGTTCAAATGAGGTGGTTCCATTGGCGCGTACTCCGTCGCCCAGTATCCGAGCGCCAGTGTTGGATCTGGGTATCCACCCTAGAAGCGGGTCAAAGGAGAAGGAGTCAAGAGGTGCGGGGGAGGAGCTATCTCGGGCCAAATAGTTGCGAATTTTGAAGTCGCCTTTAAAACAGAGACGAGAGCCGACCTCTCCCACGGCCAATGCGAAACTTAGGCTGAATAATAGGTTGAGTACGAGATTTGAAACTCTCATAAAAATGGATTTGTTTACCGCGGGGCTTGGGGAATGAGGTGAAGGTAAACTATATCCCCCCCAAAAATGGCCTGTTGCTAACGCAGAAGTTAATAATACCAACGTTGCTGAGGTAACGACAAGGCGAATAATATTACCTTCATAGCAAAGACGATCATCAGGAGCAGGCGACCTAACGACAGTGATAGTTCTGATTGCTCGAGACTTCCAAAATCGGGCGAATGACATTGCACAAAGGATAGCCTTCTAAGCTAGCGCGTTGGGCGGTAGAGGTCACTTTGTTGTCAGCCTCATTGGCTAAAGTAAAATTGATCTTATTTTTGTCCTCTTCGTGCCAGGCCAGCGAAACGTATTTCCCACTGACCTGCTTAACGTTCTTTGGAACCCAAAGAAAATCGGGATGAACGTTATTATGCCATTCGCCGCCGCGGGGAACTAGCTTGCCGTCCTCTTCGTGCAGCTCAAGATCGTAAGTGTAAGTTTCTCTCTCAATGGAATCCTTTTCGGCCTTTGGCCCATAAATCGCATCGGTTTCTTCCACGTACGCTACGGTGGCAATGACTCCGACTATGTATTTGATTCCGCTGTCATCGTAGTGATTTCGTTTTCGCAAACCTCGGGTAGGGGGGGACTGAAACCGATCTTTTCCAGAGTCTTTGAAATGGGAATAATCGACCACGACGCTCTGCCAGTCCTTATTCCAATCTGTAGTGGTCACCTTCGGGTCTAGTGGGTTAAAAAAGTTAAGGCTATAGGAGTGAATGGGCTGATTCCAGACTTCATAATCAAAGTCTTTGTCCATAACGAACGAATGTCCTAGGACTCCAATCATATTTCCTAGGGCTAATGTGAAAGTGGCTGGATTGGTATCAAAACAGTTTTGATCGATGAGGCGTCCGTTGGGATAGGTCTTTGGCTTTTTTGCATTGCACCTTCCGCCAATATTGTTTGTTGCCGTGCTGCCATTTGCCCATTGTAAGGAGGCCATCGCCCGAATGTCGTGTGGATTCCAAACAATTTTAAGACCGTTGGGACCAACGGCTTCGATGGGATCTTCTGCTCTAGGCACGGTGATAGCGGCGGCCGCCCATCCGTGACATATTCCCATCCACTCCTCCACGTTACCGTCTTTTCCGACGTATTGAGCAGAACTTTGGCGTTGTGTGCGAGTAAGCGCAAAACTGGTGTCTCCTACCGTTAGATCGTATTTTTCAGCGGGTGAGTATTTGAGAATTCTTTTGGAGAGCTCTTCAATACCAAAATGGGATATCAGATTTTTCCAGTCTCGGGGTTGGTCGTATGTGGCAAGAAACTCTTTGTATGACTTTGGTTCTTTACCCTCTGCGTAGCGATAAGCGGTCGCTCCCCACTGCAATCGCCAGTAGTCGTCGGACCAGAGAGAGAGCTTTGTTTTAGCCTCGGCGGGAAAGTCCCCTAGCTCCCAATGGATTTCGTCAGGCCCAAGGAATGTAGCAAGGAGAGTCTCAATCTTATCGTTTCTTTCGACTGCGGCGTTGGACCCCGACTGTTTAAAAATTGTCTCCCCATTTTTTGCACATTCCACATTGGGAAATCGTTTCTTTGTAAATTGTTCGCAAACATATTTTTGGTACCGATCCGATGCCTTGATTTGAGCTCGTTGCGCCAAAGGATGATCGCCGGCTTCTGCCCATTTCATAAAAGGCTTTAGATGCACTTCATTGCCCGTTCTTGCGTTGAATTTCGGGATGCGTTTTGACATTAACTCGAGATTATTTTTTACCGAGGAGGGCCGGCTGTTTACCTCAGTCGAATAAAACGCTCTAAGCCGTTCTTGAACTTCGTTTCGCTCAACATCCGTAAGTCTGGTTTCGGCTATGCTGGCTTGGACAAGGTTTGAAAAAAGAAATAGAGAGAAAAAAAGGAAAATCAGCCGCATAAAACCCCCAACGCATTGTAGTTAGGTTGCGTCTATCATAACGCCAAGCGTCCGCCTTCCTTTGTTTACGGGTCAGCAAAAATGACGAACACGGTTGTTACCGCGCCCAAAACTTCGTTTTACTTTGGACTAGGGAGGTACATAAGTTCCCCGGAAAATCTCTCAGTGAGGGATAGTATTTGGTGGGTTTCATGGACCGCATTGCCAGTCTCAATAGGGGGAAATATCCGTCAACTCAAGCGATACGAATTCGGGAACTCTTTTCCCAGGTTTTGTTAAAATAAGGGCATCACCTTACACCTACCCGGGAGGTATCCCCTGCGTGCCGAAAAGAAGCTCGTTTTAGAATATTCGTCTGATCGCTTGGGCCCATTGGCACCACTGGCTGGGGTCTGGGAGGGACTAAAGGGGCAGGATAACGCGCCTTCCGAAACCCGTGGTTTGAAGCGCAATACGTTCAAAGAGCAAATGGCCTTTGAGCCAATGGCTCCGGTTCGCAATCATGAACAGACATTACACGGACTTCGCTACCGCACCACGGCGTGGCAGCTAGGCCAAACGGAGCCCTTTCATGAAGAATTAGGATATTGGCTATGGGACGCTAGGGACAAACAAATACTAAGGTGTTTTCTCATTCCGCGTGGCGTGGCACTCATGGCCGGCGGTACCGCCGAGCCCACAGCAAGAAATTTTGAACTCTCGGCCGCGGTGGGATCGGACACCTATGGCATTCTCTCCAACCGATTCTTGAATACAGAATTTAAAACGGTGCGATACCTATTGAACGTCACCATCCATGACGACGATAGTTTCTCCTACGAGGAAGACTCTCAGCTAAAAATAAAGGGTCGTCCCGACCTCTTCCACCACACGGATAAGAACACTCTGCGGCGGGTTGCCTGATTCCTATGAGATTTGGTTCCCACAGAGACCTCAGTTTTTTTCTGGCGCTGCTCTTATGCTTTAGCGTGGGTAGGTTAGAGGCAAAGAGCATGATCACAGAATCGGGGCAGGCCGTTGCCATTGAATTCGAGGGCGGACTGAGCACCCTACCGGAGCCGGCGCAAAAACTCATTAGCGAGGAAGTACACAAAAGAGGTGGAAATAACGGCCTCTTTGTTTTGCGCGCCTATATTGGCTCTCTCGGGGGCTTTTCAAAAAACATGAAACTGCTGCAAAGCAGAACGCGGGAGATTCGCCATTTTTTGATAGAACTCGGCGTACTCCCGTCTCATATACGAGCCGCGCCCCCAATGCTTACCGATGACTTCAAACCGGAAACTGACTCTGACACTGATGATGTGGATTCGGAATTGTTGTTGCTTTCACGTGTGGAACTTCGTTTCACCGATTTGGTTGAGTTTTATTTGCTCACAGGCGGCAAGGACTATTTTCCTGAAACCAAGGCCGTGATTTCTGCGGAGAGCCGAAGGCTTAAGCTTAGTGAGTCCACGATCACCTACGCGCCGGGTTCGATCCCTCTTTTTCCGGCCGGTAAGTCAGAATTGTCTAGCTTGTTTTCTCAGGCAAATCCCAGTGATGTCTATGTGCAGATTCAACCCTCTTTGAAGACACGCGCAAATTTCTCTCGAAAGAGTCTCACCGGGAGACGGGTGGCTGAACTAGAGGCTTATTTGCTTTCTCAAGGCGTGTTACAAAATCACTTTTTGCCCATTGAAGGAAATCACTCCCAAGATTATTCGAATAAAATTAAAGTCTCCGTTTTTGAAAACAGGCAAAACAGGGTGTTGGCGTCGATTAACGATCCTTCGGTACCCCTGCCCACAATTAGCGCGGTGAGAACCGAAATGGCTCGACTTGAGGAGTTTGAAAAGGGGCCACCTGTTTTTCTGATATCCGCCGGTTCTTTGTTTTCTTCAAAATATTCGTATCCCCTAATTGGTTTGGAAAGGGCCCTGTGGAGTCATCTTGCCGTTGGGGCGACGGCCACTTACTTAACTGCTGATGGCAGTGCGCTTGGCGACAAATTCCAAGGGCCGGTGGCCTCCGCTCACGTTAGTCTTTATTCAGCTAAACATTTTAGGGGACTTTGGATGAAATTCGCAGCGATCGCCGCACCCATTTCCCTAAGTGGCGCTGGCACGGAAAAACACTTGGTTACTGGCGCTACGGTCCTAGCTGGGATTTCACTTCGTACCGACCTTCCGTTTACGTTTCGTGGCGGCGTGGGTTTTCAATATTTCGGAGAGAAATTCCTATCGCAGACCTCCCCCTTTTCTGGAACCTCCAGCTTGTTGCTCGCCGAGTTTTGCTATCTCTGGTGAGTGTGAATGAAGATTGGTTTTCTCTATAGCAGCTATTTCTGAAAACTATTTGCCCTGCGCGTCGACCTCCTTCATAGTCGAAGGCAAGTTGTCGTCTGTAGATATTTTAGAAATGGGGTTAATGTGAAGAAAATGGCGTTAGTTGTTGGTTTTATGTTCATATCCTTGGCAGGATTTTCCAATGATGTCTTATCTACTGCTCAAGGAAAGGCCGTTTACAGTTGCAATCGGTCGTTAAAGCCGGCTCCCCATTTCTCCATTGCCGAGAAGGGGGATCATTACGTGGTAAAAATGCAGTCGTACCTGCGCAATAAGCATACGGCGGGGCAGCCACACAATCCTGATCCCCAATTTCTTTTTACAAATTTTGGACTAAAAGACAGCAGTGATGTCTTCTCGGTAGAGTTTCCTCTTAAGAAAGAAAGCTGCAAATTTGAAAAAAACGGAACTCTGTTTGCCTGTCAGGAAGGGTTTTCTTGGATCACCGTGGATCCGGCAAAAGCTCCTATTCAAGCGCGGGTCGTTCAAATCGATGGAAAAGATTCACAAGGGCATTTGGCCTACAGCAATCAGACGCTTTACCTCAATTACATCAATCTAAAGATGCGACGAGATACCAATCAAGAGTCTCTTGAGTTCGAAACGGGTAATGTAAAATCTCAATCGCCTTTTATTTCCCATCATCTAGACGTCGACTTCACGGGGATTCACCAACCATTTAAGAGCTATGGGGTATTTATCTCGACGATCGATTATACGGAGCGTGATTGCCGTACGCTTAACTAACACTAACCTTTGGTTTGCTCGATGCGAATTCTCATCGTTGGATTACCGGGTTCAGGAAAGACTAGTCTGGCTCGTAAAATATCCCAACAGTTGAAAATTCCTCATATTGAAGCCGATAGCCTATATTGGCGAACGGGAAGCGCTGAGAGTTTGGCTTCATTTCGCAATGACGTAAGAAGGGCAGTACTAGAAGAATCCTGGATTTTTGAAGGCCACTTTTCCAAAATCCAAGACATTGTACTGCCCCTGGCAACGAACGCGATCGTGATGGAAACCAAATCATACCGATCGTTTTATCGGATGGTTTTTCGGGAATTAAAAGCGATTGCCAAAGGGCCCAAGCGCCACTCCCGTTTTAGAAAACTCTCCTCGAACATCAGTCACTGGCCAAGACTCAGAAGGAGCTTTACCGGGGCTAAAGCTTCCGTGCGGCTTTTAGGACTTCGCCAACCGCTCTTCAATATTCTCTCTCCACTCAGCGTTGAGTGACTCCAAACTAAGCATGGCCCTCAGTCGCTTTTCATCTGGCTCTTGCTGACCAAGGTTAAAAAACTCAAGAACCGACACTTTGGCTTTTTCCTGAGTGAGAAGTACGAGGTCATTGTTTTCCGCCACCATCCCTTCTTTGATGACTCGAAAGTAGACTCCAGGCCGTTGAGACTTCATGAAGGCTTTTATGATTTGTGGATCGTTGTATTTAATTCCTAATTTAAAGCAGGGAAATCGGGGCTGGGTCACTTGCACTTGGGCTTCCCCAACTTGAAATAGGTCCCCGATAAAGATCTTATCCTCAGGCAACGTATCAAAGACGATGTTCTCTCCAAAAGCGCTCTCACCGTAGGAGTGTTTGGGGTAATTCGCCTTCCACCACGAGTAGGCGTCACCTCCGTACGCATAGAGTGCCTTATCGAGCCCGCCATGCACCTTAAGGTCTGCCTGTTTGTCCCCATCCATATTTAGCTTTCGCAGCATCACCGGTCCTGAAATACGGTTCTTGATTATGCCGGTATCGACGGGCTTTCCGTTGTAATTCAGAGATCTTATGGTTCCAACAAAGAGAGATTGAATCTTCATTTAAGCCTACTTCCTTTGCCCCTTGGGGCCTTGCTTGCCCTAAATTGTGCCTGTTGCCTGTCATCAGGCAAGAGAAGTCACGGTCCATCAATTGACCTTATGCGTTAAGTAGGAATAGGTTTCCCTAATGAAACGCGTTGGGTTGTCTCTTTTAGTCTTTTTGGTGGGGTTTGATTCAAGGCTTTTGGCGGCGGAATCGCCCGTGGGCTACCTTGAAATGAGCGCTCTCGAAAAGAGAGCCTTTCATGCTTCGAAAGTTAATTCAGGTTACCGATTGCCGATGCTACCCATCAGGGCATGCAGCCAAGGCGTTGCAGCGCTGGGATTTATCTCTAAAAGATATATAAGAGAAGCGATCGAAAGCCCGTCCGGTTATGCCGTGAAGGGCTGGCGAAAATATTTTGGAAGGGCGATTCATCGAGATGGTGTCAAAGCACCGGGCCGAGTTGAGCTACACGAACCGTTGCTAGGTTTGGCCGCTGGGGGTCACCCTGTGACCTACCGGTATTCTCTGGCCAACCCTTATAACCCCCATATTCCGGGAATGGCTTTCCGACCGGGCCTTTTGATTATGTTTCATCAGGATGGGAAAAAAGATGTGAACGTCTTTTTAATGCCGCCCAATGGGCTCGATGGTTTTCCCACAGAGGTCAATCCTTTTAGGGTGCTTACTCCTTGGCTTGATAAGCCCAAAAGCCTTTCGGTCAGGATGCTTGCAGCAGCAACATTTCAGCGAGCTGTTGGCAACGTCTTCACTCAGTTTATCGATCCTCCCGTCAATGTGGAGTCAGAAACCACGGATCGGCAGCGGGTGGGTTCAGCCAGGCTCGAGTTACAGCCATTTGACTACTGGGTCGACGCTTATTCAAGATCTCAGGGGAAAAACTTTTTTGACCGACTGCGGTCTTTAGAAGTTCAAAAAGGGGCCATCCCTATGTTCTCTTTAATCATTGCTGATAAGAACGGCACGCGCACGGTCGGTAGAGCTTCCCTAAGTGGCAATTGGGAGTTCCCTTCCGATATCTGGTTCGCTCAGCATGAAGGATTTGATCTGCTTTAGTCTTGAGGCTAAAGGCTATTGTCTTTTGGCGGCGGCCCTCTCCATCCGCCGATCAGGAATAAACCACATAAGCGCAACGGCCCCGTAGAGGGAGTAGGCAACCCAAGAATTCACAAAGGCGAAGGGGATCGCCACCGCGTAAATTACTAGCGACGCGATACCTTTAATATCAACCCCGACGGCAACGGCTAAGGGAGACTCTTTTCCGTGATGAGAGATAAGAGTCTGTGTGAGTATGTAGTAGGCCATTCCAGAGAGTAGAAGTACGACGCCATAGAGAGCCACAGGCAAAGGGGGGAAGTCATTCTCTCCCATCCACGAGGTGGCAAAGGGAATTAGGGATAGCCAAAAGAGAAGGTGGATATTTGCCCAAAGAGCGGCTCCGCTAACGGACTTCACGGCTTGCATCAGATGGTGGTGATTGTTCCAATAGATACCAATAAAAACAAAACTCATCACATAGCTAACGAATATTGGCATCAGCGGCTTTAAGGCGGATAGATTACTTCCGTGAGGGACTTTTAATTCGAGAACCATGATGGTGATAATGATAGCGATCACGCCGTCACTGAAGGCTTCCAATCTTCCTTTGTTCATAGTCTCTTCCTTTTCCTAATCCGTTACAGTGTAATTCTTCCCCTGTTTTAACTCGCCTGCGTTGAAATCCTTTGCATGAAAACGAGTGGGAATAGTCTCTATACCGCTAAAACCGTCAGTCCTTCGGTGTACGTCAAAATGAAGGTGGGGGCGGTCTGAGAATCCAGTATTTCCCGAAAAACCGATGAGCTGACCGGCGACAACTTTCTGCCCGTCTGAAACCAGTACGCCGTGTTCTTTAAGGTGAGCATAAAGACCTATCGTTCCATCGGAATGAAGGACTTTCACCATGTTGCATTTGTTTTCGTATTTCGGATCGGGGCCACCGGTACTGAATTCATCGATGGCAATGATTACCTCACCATTTCGCGCCGCCATCACAGGAGTTCCTTCAGGAACTCCAAAGTCGGTACCGTAAGCATAGCGTCCGTTATGTGAAAAAGTTCCGTGATACCCCTGGATTATCGAAACTTTTTTTCCAATCTTAAAGGGAAGGCGATAGAGGTACGTGTCGTCATGCTGGGAGTGAAGCCCACCCCAATTCCATTGAAAATTGAATTCGTACTGCCAATCTAGAGCGATCTTTAATGGATATAGGCCAAAAACCTTTTTCTTTTCTTCTGGGCTCAGGGAGGCCGTGAATGGAACGGATTCTGAGGCGCCAAGATTGATCAGCATCGGCGCTATGGTTACCGTGACCTCCCTTCCCGTTTGGTTCCAGGCGAACACGTCGATGGAATTATTTTTTTGCTCGGTAAAGACACAGACGCTTCCCCGAGCGCATTCCCCATGCGCAACGCTGATCGCCGAGACCACACCAAAGACAGCCAGGGAGAACCGCCGCGTTAAGGTTTCAAGTGCCATTCCTTCTTTTCGGCATGGCGCGTCAAAATAATAAGCTGGTCGTTACCCAGGAGGCTGTCTGTTAACTAACTATACGTATTTATACCAATATAATAGGCATCGCTATGCATTGCAGAAAGGCAAACGACGGACGGCAAGGAGAATGTTATGCCGATGGGGATGGTAAAACTTAAGATCTATCACAACACCCGCTGTTCAAAATCTCGCCAAACATTAGAGTTAATTCGAAAGTTAGGGGTTGCTGTAGAGATAATCGAATACCTATCTCATCCGCCCACAGTTTCACAGCTGGGAGTTTTGTTAAAACAGCTCAATCTCTCTGCCGAGCAGCTGATCCGAAAAAAGGAAGCTAGTTTTGCGGAGCTTGGTCTAAAGGTAAACCCTCCGAGGT